>JAFRLP010000624.1 GCA_017431185.1 Victivallales bacterium
CCCCCGCCCCCTTTCGTGAAATGGCACGAGTGCAGGGGGAGCGGGGGGCGGCACACAAGGTAAGCGGGCTCCCCCCGCCCCCTTTCGTGAAATGGCACGAGTGCAGGGGGAGCAGGGGGCGACACACAAGGTAAGCGGGCTCCCCGCCCCCTTTCGTGAAATGGCACGAGTGCAGGGGGAGCGGGGGGCGGCAGCCCCCCGTCCTTTGTTTTCGGTTGCCCGGTGATGCTCCTTCTTCCTACTCCAAATGGGGCTGAAGAAACCTTTTTTTCACAAAAAAACACTTTTTTTCAAAAACCGATTTGCAACCCGGGAAGCACGCGTTATATTAAATCGGTGTTTCGATACATCGAATCAATTGAACAAGAGAAAAACCAAAAAGAAACAAAGAGAAATCCGAGGCACAGAGAGGCGCATGAGGAGCAAAAGCCAAAAGGAGAACAAGTGATGCGAAAGGGAACAGGAGTTTTTTTGAGTGTAGCGTTGGGATTGTTGCTGAGTGGATGCGGGAAAAACGAGAAAGGCGCGGAAACCATCGTGCTGAGTTACGCGAACTTTCCACCGCCCGAGACATTCCCATGTGTGCAGATGGAGCGTTGGAAGGAAGAGGTTGAGAAACGGACGGGCGGACGCGTGAAAATCAAGACGTATCCCGGCGGAACGCTTCTTGGCGCGAAGGAAATCTATGACGGGGTAGTTGCGGGAACGGCCGCAATCGGAAACTTTGCGATGAGTTATCAACCGGGAAGATTCCCCGTTTCGGAGGCTGCGGATTTGCCGCATTTCTTCCCGAACTCCAAGGTGGCGAGCCGCCGTCTGGCGGAGATGCTGCGTCAGGAGAACCCGGCGGAGTTTGCGGAAGTGAAGGTGCTGACGGCGTTCACCTGCCCGCCAGGCGTCATCATGAGCACGAAGCCCGTGGAGTCCGTCACGGATTTGAAACGAGCGAATCTGCGCAGTTCCGGAACGAGCCTGGAGGCGTTGAAACTCCTCGGGGCCGCCCCCGTGGCAATGCCGCAATCCGATGTTCCCGATGCACTTCACAAAGGAGTCATCAGCGGAATCGTCTCCTCGGGCGAAGTCATGAAGGACATGAACTACGCGGTCCAGTGCAAGCACGTCGTGGAAGCGCGTTTGCCGGTCATCAGCTTCGCGGTCGTGATGAACCAGAAACGCTGGAACGAACTGCCGGAAGACATTAAGAAGATTCTGGACGACCTCTATCTGGAACAGGCCGACTGGACGGGGGCCTATGTCGACCAGCACGTCGAAGACGCCTTCCAGTGGTCCAAGGAGACTCACCAGGTCCAAATCAAACAAATCTCCGAGAAAGAACTGGCGGCCGTTCAGGAACGCCTCGCGCCGATGATGGACGCATATGTCGAGCGTGTGAAAGCCAAGGGGATTGACGGACGCAAACTCATCCAGTTCTTGCAAAACGGCCAGGAGAAGGAGCCATGACGAAGTTAGTGAAGTTGGAGCGCTGGCTCTGCCTGGCAGGGCTGGCGGTCGCCGGGGTGCTGCTGGGGGTACTGGTCCTGCTGTCCGGCTGCAATGTCCTCGGTCGCATGACAGGACATCCGCTGGGCGGCTGCTATGAACTGTCTGGTTTTCTGGGAGCGCTCATTGCCGCGCTCGCGCTGGCGGACACGCAACGCAAACGCGGCCATGTGGAACTCGATATGTTCACGCGACACTATCCCCCGCTTGCCAAACGCCTGGTCGGCTCCTTCAACATGTTCTGCGGTTTCCTGCTCCTTCTTGTGCTGGCGTCCCAGCAAGTCAGCCGTGCCAGACGCCTTCTCGCAGCAGGAGAACTCTCGGAAACCCTGCGCCTCCCCTACCCCTGGCTCATCTTCCTCTGCGCAGGCGGACTTCTGCTCCTAGCTTGCGCCTATCTCACCGACGCCGTCTACTTGCTGACACGTCGCGACCCCGACACCGAAGCACTCGCCAACGAAACGCGCAAAGGCGTCGTGAGCGTCATCCACGATGAAGTCACGCCGCCAGCGCCAAGGAGGAAGCGATGAATCTAGAAATGTTCTTGGGTCTGGGCGGCATTCTCGTCATGCTTCTGCTCATTCTGTTTGCCGGCATGTCGCCCGGGCTGGCGATGCTGCTGGTCGGCACGATAGGCAGCATGATTCTCATGCCGGAGTTTTCGCTGGAAGCCCTGCTGGCTGGTCCGACGGGCGCGGAGGTATGGAGCGTGTTCAGCAACTACGGTTTTACCGTGATTCCTCTGTTTGTACTGCTGGGCGAGGCGATGTTCCACGCCGGCTACAGCGAACGACTGTTTCAGGCGGCGCAAACCTGGTTCGGACAGAAGCGCGGCGGCCTTGCCATCACGACCCTGCTCGCCTCCGCTGGATTCTCCGCCATCTGCGGCTCCAACACCGCCACTGCCGCCACCATGGGATGCGTCGCCCTCCCTCCCATGACTGCACAAGGCTACCACAAGGAACTCAAATGCGGAAGCATCGCCGTCGGCTCCACCCTGGGCGTCGTCATTCCTCCCTCCATTGTACTGGTTGTCTATGGACTTTACACCGGTTCCAGCATCTCCAAACTCTTTGCCGGAAGCCTCCTGCCTGGAAGCATCCTGACCCTGGGCCTCGTCGCCACCGTCCTGCTTTTATGCGCCAAACATCCCGACTGGGCGCCAGGCGGTGCCCCGCACACGTTGCGCGAGCGCCTGAAAAGCCTGGGAAGCGTCGTGGAGGTCGCGGCATTGTTCCTGCTCATCATGGGAGCCATGTTCACGGGCGTCGTCACTCCCACGGAAGCCGCCGGATTCGGGACCTTCTGCGGAATCGCCTGGTGCCTGCTACGCCGTCATCTGGACAAGGACGGCCTCGTCAAATCCCTGAAAGACACGCTTCACATCTCCGGAATGGTCTTTCTCATCCTGGCGGGAGCGACGGTCTTCGGGAAGTTCCTGGTGATGACACGTCTTCCGTTCCAACTGGCGGACGCGGTCTCGCAACTTTCGCTGCCGCCGTTTTGCGTGCTGCTGGCCATCGCTCTGTGCTACCTGGTAGGAGGGTGCCTGATGGATTCGCTGGCCTTCCTGATGATTTCCCTGCCGTTGTTCCAGCCGCTCGTGCGGCAATTGGGGTATGATCCGATATGGTTTGGTCAGGTCATTTGCCTCGTCACCACGCTGGGAGCCGTCACGCCACCCGTCGGGGTTTCCAGTTTCATCGTGGCTGGCATGAGCAAGGACACGAGCGCGGCGCAGGTCTTCAAAGGTAGCCTCTTCTTCCTTCCCGCCTACGCATTTGCCTTCCTGATGCTCGTACTCTTCCCGAACGGGATGGTCGGAGCCATCGCAAATCTCGTAAAATAAACTATACAATATACCATATAAAAGGCGAAACTCCAAGTAGTTACCTGGAGTTTCGCCTTCCTTTATTTAGGGCAGTCAGATTTTAGTGATGCCCGTGATGCCCGTGATGCCCGTGGTGATGATGGGGCGGCGGGGGTGGCGGCATGTAGCGAGGTCCGTTGTAGTAGTAGCGAGGACCATAGTAACTAGGCCCATAGTAGCGGGGACCATACCAGCGGTAACTGGGCACGTAAACCGGCGCAGGACGCACAATCACCGGCGCAGGCGGCACGACAACGGGCGTGGGTTGCACGTAGGTGCTCGTGGTGGTGACCGTCGCCGGCTGCACCACAACGGGCTGCTGCCCCACGACAGTGTAACCCGCCACAGGTTGCGTGACGACGGGCTGCGTCGCAACAGGTGTCGTGTACACGGGGGCGGTGACGGCTGGCGTGGTGACGACCTGCTGGGTGACGACCTGCTGCGTCGAGTAGGTCGGGGTGGGAGCCACGTAGGTGCGAGAGGGGGCAACGACAACGCGGGGCGACAGAACGTCGGCAACGACAGAGATAATGTCCAACGCCGCGTAAAGGTCACGGTGCGGCATGTAGTAACCGTGGTGGTGATGCCCGCCTGCCTGCACTTCACTGCAAGCAAAAAGGGCGGTGACAAGCGCGGCGGCGATCAGCGTGCTGGATAGGTTCTTTTTCATGGTTGTTCTCCTCTGGTTTGAAGGATTTGGATTTGCTTCTACCAAATAATGTACCACTTTCTCACATTATCTTTCACGAAATCTTAAAAAAAGTGAAAAAAAATTGCGGCCCTATGGGCAAGCCACCGCGCCCGAGCGTGCCGCCTGTCGGTTTTGCTGGCCGCGCGCCGCGCGACCATGAGGCCAGCCCCAGGGCAAAGCGCGCCACCCGGCGAAAGGCGTGCCGCCTGTCGGTTTTGCTGGCCGCGTGGAGCGCGGACATGGGGAGTTCTAGTTGCCCCCGTTTCATTGTTTACAGCGGTTTTTATTTGGCACAGGACTTGACACAGATTGCCAAAGGAAAGGCGGTTATTTTTGTCAATACTCTTGTTTGGCCTTTTGATTTATACTATATTTACTGCCAAATCAACAGGTAAGCAAGATCCATTGGATTGAGGTATGTCATGATTGATTATCAGACATTTGTCTCGCAGCAAACAACCGGATTGGAAGGGCAGTATCCGCAGGTATCGGAAATCTACGAATATCTGCGGGAGAGCGGCGTGCGTTTTCCTCAATGGGTTCGTTTTTGTCATGTTGGCGATTCTGTGTCTGGCAGGCCATTGGGCTGTGTCACGGTATCTGACTTTTCCGTTTCCGGGGAGGAGAAAAACCATGTTGTCTTTTCGGGAGCGGAGCATGGTCAGGAGCGAAATGCGGCGGTGGTGCTCCTTCAGTTGATGGCTTGGCTCTTGTCTGGGACGGAGGATTCCCGGGAACTTTTGCAGCATACGGAGATTACGTTGTTTCCGGTGGTCAATGCCGATGGCTATGAGGCGGTGGCGTTCCCGAATCGCAACCATGTCAATCTGTTTACCGACTATTCCTTTGACCAGTTACCGACACAACCAGAGACACAGGCACTGGCGCGTGTATTGGAGGAAAGCCAGCCTGAACTGTTTGTCAGTGTGCATGGACATTCCCTCGATGAGACGAAAGTGCGTTTGACGGAATCGACGGGGGTTGCTTTCACCACACGAACCAGCCGCTGTCATCACCGTGCCTTGCTGGAGCGGGTGGTGCAGGCGGCCGAACAGAAGGGATATCCGCAGGACCGCGGGGAAGAGGATTCCCAACGACTGCTGGCGGCACTGCCCAAGGCACCCTACCATTCCTTTGATTCTTTTGACCGGGAGGAGGAATCCTGTACGTCTGCGGTCTGGGCCTATCATCGGTTTCATTCCCTGGCAATGAGCATGGAGGTAAACTATATAGCAAGTGGGGTATTGCGCCTGAAAGAGTTTTTGCGTTGCGGTCTGGCGAACTGGGAGGACGGGGAGGAATCGGGTTATCCCGTGTGGCATCTAGCCCGTGCAGACCATCTTTTTTTGACTCCTGACGGGGCGACCTTGGCAGAACGTCGCCAAAATCGTGTGCAGCTCTGGCAGGGGATTGAATCGGTTACGATGTTTCAAGGCTGCCCGACGCTCAAGGAATGGATCATCGGCGGTGTGGGACTGGGGTATCCGGCGATGCGCGCCCTGCATGAACTGTCCAGCCAACCATATCGGACCGCACCGCCGGCAAGTGCCTTGCTTGCCTTTTTGGGACGAGCTTATCCTGACTTTGAAACCAGCAGTGTCGCCTATCACATCGAACCCTGCGCCTTGCGCAATCTCCAGAGCGAGGATGCGGGGCCAAAGGTCACCAGTGTCCGCCTGGTCTATCGCCTTCAAGCAGGTGAGACGGTGGAGTGCCTAGAAGTCAATGGAGAGTCCGCGGAGCCATCTGTCCTGGCGGGGAAGAATTGGAACTGGGTCCGTTTTTCCGTCCCTCTGAAGGCCACGCGTCCCATCGGCGATTTCTGGTTGCATATCAAAGACACGCAATGAATCACTGAACTCCAAAACATTTTTTACATCTTTTCCCATCCCCAAACCAAGGAGAGAACTGCCATGAAAACCAGAAAACCCTTTACCCTCATTGAACTACTTGTTGTGATTGCGATTATCGCCATTCTGGCGGCGATGCTGCTGCCGGCGCTGGCGAAGGCGCGCGAAAAGGCGCGCACGATCAATTGTGTGAGCAACCTCAAACAACTGGGAGTCTACACCCTCCTGTATGCGAATGAGTTTAATGACTACATCCCTGCCGCCATGGGATGGTATCTCAGCGGCACAAACAATTTCTTCTGGCAGACAGCCTTGATGCAAGTCGCCGGCACCAACAACTGCATGTGGCAGAATGGCTGGCTGACGGTCAATGGCAATGTGCGTCCCAGCGGTTGGAAACTGTTCAAGTGCCCGTCGAGCAACAATGCCAATGGCGATTGCTCGTACTGGTACAATGTCCGTCTGGGACGCTATGGGAATCCCAGCACCCCCATTTACTCCTATACCATCATCCGCACCCTAGGCCAGTTGAAGAACCCCGGTGACACTGTGAATATCGTCGATTCCTCCTGCTCCAAAGACATTTTGAAAAACAACATGAATATGAATGACAAGAATTATACCAACATTTGGAACGCGCACTCCAATGGTGCAAATGGTCTCCATTTGGATGGGCATGCCGCCTTTACGGCAAACACAAAGTGCAGTGATGACGGAGACCTCCGCCTGACCATTGTCGTGAAGTGAAAAGACCAGAATCGTCCAGAAGAAGTCAACGTTTGTTTTGCAGTTGAAATGGTGCGTTCGGTTGTTGCGCAAGCCGCGACACGTCGCTCAAGACGCGGATTGTGAAAATGAAACCCCTCCTGTCCCCACTCCCTTCCCTGTTCTCTGTCGTCTGGCTCTTTTGGATTGCACCTTGTCTGTTTTCCTCTCGCGTTTTGGGCCAGCCCCCGGACTTGCCGGCGGTCCTTATCAACGCCAATCCCTCCTTTGAGGAGGTCGGACAAGGTTGGAGCCGGCCGCAGTGGTTGTCCACTGGCATTG
This sequence comes from Victivallales bacterium, assembly GCA_017431185.1. The sequence continues at coordinate 6,959 of JAFRLP010000624.1, forward strand.
AGCCGACCTGGGACAATACCGTAGCGGTGCATGGAGAACGGAGTCTCTGCTTTGAGATGGTGCCTCAACGCAATCTGCTCTTTTGGCAGCCGTTTGCCTGGGATCGGCGAGCCTCTACGCTGGCACTCAAAGGCTGGATTCGCGAGGAGAATCTGCGAGGTACCTCGCGTCCGACGGTGACTGTGGAACTGGTCCGCCAAAAGGATGGCAAGGATGTTTTTTCCTATGTGCACGCGAAGCCTACGGGTGCCATCGAGAATGGTTTTCGGGAACATGCCGCACTGGTGGACATTCCAGATGGCGTCTACGCACTGCGGTTGTTGTTGATGGCTCCCAAATGCGGAGACGGGGCAAGTGGCAAAGTCTGGTTTGACGCCGTGACATTGACCAAAGTGCAAAAGCCAGACGGAAAGCTTGAGATCCTCAAGATGTCGCCTGGTGGGACACAGGGAGTCTATGTGACGGGCGAAGTGCCGGAAATTCGTCTGTCGTGCCGCAGTGGTCGTCAGGAACGTGTAGCGGTCGCATTGCGTTGCGTCGTTCGAAATGTGGATGGGCGAGTCGTGGCCGAACACCAGATTTTCCGTGAATGGAATCCGCTAGAGGAGTTTTTGGAGTGCATTTCGCTGGGACGTCCATGCACGGAACCAGGCTATTATTGGGTGGAGGGGTATTTGGAGGAAAACGAAGTAGTGCAATCCAAGGTGCAAGGAGGCTTTGTTGTCACCGATGCCCGCGAGACACGCGACCCTTTCTTTGGCTTCACGGGATATGGTGCCCCTGACAAAATGCTCGAGGCCATGGCCAAACTGGGTGCCGCCACCTGTGGATACATCTTCTATCCCAGTTCACAGAACCCGCAGGGAACCTTCCATTTCGAAAAGAATACAGCACCGTTGGCGTTACGACGCAAGCTGGGATATCGCATTGTCGCCGGTTACAACATCCAGGGAAGCGACCATCTTCGCCCTGCATGGCTCAATGACATCGCCAAACGGGACGCCGCAGTCAAAGGAGCCACTCGCTACAGCGACGACTACATCGCAGCTTATCGCGATTTTGCCACCGCCTTGGCTCAATATGCCCGAGATAAAGTGGACGAAGTGGCTCTCATCGAGGAAATTGACATTGCCCAGCATTTGACTCCCCTGGAACATGACAGTTATCTTCAAATCGTACAGGAATCCGCGATGGCCATCCATCGGGTGGCACCGAATCTTCCCGTTTCCAGCGTCGGTGTCGCCTCGCCAGATTTCAACGCAAAGCCGCCTCTGCGCAGCATGCGCCATTTCTGGGACAAACTCGGTCCCTACCTGGATGGCATCTCCTTTGACGGATACCTGGAGCCAAACTGTTTCGGGAAGGGATACATGACCGCAACCCCCGAAAAGAGTGGATTTCGCGAACGGATGATGGAAGCACGCAAAATCGCAGGAGACAAAATGCTGGCAGTGGACGAGGCAGGCTGGAGCATCCTGTCCGACACGCCACTGGACAGTCCCGTCTGGCTGGATTATGCCGCAGTCCTACAACGGACCTACATCCTTGCCAAAACCATCCCCTGTCTGCGCCATTACCTCTATTTCAAGGTCATCAATGGCCCACGGCAAAAGGACTGGCTTCTGTTCCACGAAGGAGGGGAACTGCCAACGCCAGCCGCCGCAGCCTACGGCGTCGTCGCACATCATCTCGCCTTTGCGCAAGCACCCCAGGAGATTTCGCTTCATCGTGACATTCAGGCGTGGAGTTTTCGCCAGGAAAACCGCACGCTTCTCGTGCTTTGGAGCACCTCCTCCAGTACCTGCAAATTGAGTTGGGCATTACCCCAGGCAACGACAGGAGCCGATTTCATGGGACGAAAACTCCAGTTCCCCGCCGGAACGGTGGAAATGTCTTTGACGGGGCGTCCCCTGTATCTTTGGTTGGACTCCCCCCAGAAAGAGGTTGCCCAGGCACTGTCCGCAGGACATTATGAACTGCCGGAACTCCAGGCGGATTTTTCCCGGACAAGCGAGGGGACGGCCACAGTCGCCTTAAGGAATCTTACGCCGCAGGAACTGGCGGTCACCTTACAGGAAGACGGAAGGAATCTGCTACTACCGGTGGGGCGAATGGTCACGATTGCCGTCCCCATGCAGCCGAATCATCTGGTCCAGGCGACTTTCCTCACCAAACAGCACACCTATGCATACCGCAGGGAACTGCCGTTGGAAGGGATTCCCATGGCCAGCAAGGAACCGCGCGACGAAGGCGGTCAAACGGAACGCATGGCGAGTTCCACAGGAGGCTGGACGAAAGCACTGGATGGGGAACAAAACCTATTTCCCGTGGATGCGGCGGCAAATCGCCTCTGGAACGGCAAGACCGACCTATCCGCCAAGGTGATGTTGTCTCATTCCATCCAAGGACTGCGCCTTGTGGCGGTGGTAATGGATGACGTGGCCATCCGCGAACGTACAGGAGCCAGGCTATGGGGGACGGATTCCATTCAGTTCGCCATCCATCCAGGCGCACGCTCCTGGAATCCCCAGGTGTCCGGTTGGAATGGCTACACGGAAAAGGATTGGGAGTTCGGTCTTGCTCTTACACCCGATGGGGCACAGCTGTACTGTTACCAGGCTCCCCCCGCATCGGGGAAAAAAGACACGCTGCTGAAGACGACGGAAATCGCATTTGCGGTCACCCCCGTCGGAGAACATGAACTGCGCTATGACGTAACGCTCCCCTGGAACCTGCTGGGAATGCAAGGAACCTCGGGCGAAGTCTTTGGTTTCAATCTGATCGTCTTGGATTCCGATCTGCCGGGACAGACCTGCCAGTACTGGTTGGGACTTTCCCCCGGAATCGCCAATGGCAAACAACCCGAGCACTTCCCTCGTTTTATACTTAAGAGGTAAGGTTTCCTTCTTGCCAAAGACAATCCCTCGAAATCCACAGCATTAACCTCCCAAATTACGTATGCGCATATCTCAGAAAGAACTGGAACGAGGACGAAGTTGCCTGCGCCAGGCGATTGCCATGTGTCCGGATGACGGGTGGCTTCCCTCCTTCCGCGAGATGAGAAACGCCTGGCTGGTGAGCCGGACCGTCCTCCATCGCATTTTGTCCGAGGCCATCCAGAACGGATTGCTGGAGGGAATCCCCCGGCGCGGCTTCCGGAAACGCCGACAGCCCGAAGGCGTGTACATTGATGTGATTGCCTGCCACGAGGCGGGCTATATGCAAGTGCACGGCAGTGTCTACAGTGTGTCCATTGACTATCTTTGGAAGGGGCTGGCGGCGATGAATCTGATGCCGCGTTTCCACTTGGTTTCCCTCTACTCCTCCTGTTCTCACTATTTGGAAATCGCACAACTGGCCGACACACGGGGCTTCATTTTAATCAGTCCTTGCGTGGGAGAGGTCGTTGCCACGTTCCAGGAAACGGGAAAACCGGTGGTGCTGATGTTTCCGCACAATCGCTTCCAAGGTGTCAGTCAAGTCAGGGAGGAAGGGTATACCGTTGAACTCCAGATGGACTATCTCATGAAACTGGGACATACCAGGATCCTATATCTGCGGGAGGAATCCCTGGATTACATCGACCTGACCAAGCTGAAGCGACAGGAAAACTATTATCGACTGATGGCGTTGAATCATCTGAAAATACCAAAGCACTGGCATCCCAGCTATCCCCAGGGACAAATCCTGGACGCCCTGACACTCGCTTTCTCAAGAAACCCTGTGCCGACTGCGCTCATCGTCTATGACCGGGATGTGCCGACGGTATACGATTTTCTACGGAAGCGAAAGCTGGGCATCGGAACCGATGTGTCCGTCATCGCAACAGACGCACTCCCCTGCTTGAATGGCTTGTCGCCAACAGTCACAACCGTCATCAATCATGAAGAGTATTCGATGAAATGCGTCCTTTCGTTGCTGGCACGTCAATTGCAGGGGGATATGACGCCCGTGGTGAAGGAGGTCATGCTGAACTTGAAGACAGGTCAATCCACGGGAAGCCCTACGATGCGTCACCAAGGCGGTTGAAGGGGACGCGTATCTTGTCCACTTGCATCCCAAAGGAGTGAAGATGGAGACATGGAATTGGACGAAACGGGGAACGGTGCTGACTCCTGAGACGGGTCAGAGGATTTGCGGTTTTCCGTCCAGCGTGGAATATTTGGGTAATGGTTCCTTCTGCCTGTATTATTCGCTTTTGTCCGAATCCCCGAAGGCAGGACCGGCGGCGTTTCGCATCGGTCGCGCCATAGGACGTCCAGAGGAACTGAAACCGACCCTGGCGCATCTGCAGGAAACTCAAGCCAGGGGGAATGTGCAATTCACGCTCGGAGGATTGCCAGCAGAATGGCATCCCATCCAGCCGATTCATCTGCGGTTTCAAAACGGCGTTTATCGAATCTACTTCTGGGCACATGGGGATGGTGTCGTGCGTTTTCTGGCAGCAGACAGCAAAGACGATGTGAACTTCAATGTCGTCAATGCCTCGACTCCCTGCCTCTATCATTACGTCGACCGCGCCACTCCACAGAAACTACCCGAATTGGGGGGCCTTGCATGGAACCAACACTTTACGGAGCGCCCTGCAGACGAACCACCCGCCCCGTATGACCTCTGTTGCAATGACGCCACCACTCTCTACCAGCTTCCCGATGGGACATTTGAATTGTACACGGCTGCCATTCGCGAGGCTGTCCCAGAGTTCGGGGAGGTAGTGCCTTTGGATAATGCGGCGGGATTTTATCGCCACATCTGTCGCTATGTCAGCCAAGATGGACTGCATTGGCACGATGGACAAACCGTTGTGGAACGAGACAAGGCAGATCCCCCGTATCTGCAATTCTACTACCTGGCGGTATTCCACCGAGAGGACGGCACCCGCCTGGGAATCCTCGGTCGATACAATACCCTGGAGCAATCCATGGATTTGGAGCATTGCGAATCCACCGATGGAGTGCACTGGGAACGTCGCTGGCGAGAGCCATGCCTCCCAAGGTCCCCGCATGAAATCATGTTGCAATCCCCTTGCCATCCACTGGTCTTCGATGGCAAAAACTTCCATTTCTTCTATACCTCGACCAACTTCACGCACAATTATCAGTACGCGACAGGACCACGGCATATGCAATGCATCAAGTGGGCCACCATCGCATCCCTCCCCTGAGAGGTTCCCCCGTCCTTCGTTTTCAAATATCGTCACAATCGTCCATGAGGGCCATGGGTGGAAAAAGAGGGGAACAGGCTTGCAGGAAAGGGGGTTGTCGTTTATATTATTA
>JAFRLP010000625.1 GCA_017431185.1 Victivallales bacterium
CCCCCAACGTGGAATTTGGCAATATTTTCTTTTTATGAAATATCTACTATTATAAAAAACGTAAAAATAAAATAGTTAATAAAAAAAGAAAAATTTATAGAAAAGACCAAAAAAAGCCCTTGACAAACTTACAAAGTATGCTATATTCCTGGTCAGTCTTTCGCGCAACAGTCAGAAACTTGACCAGGAGGCAGGCAATGTCGAACAACGTGGATTTGATGCTGAAGATGCTGTTCGAGAGCGACCAGGCGGTCGCCGACGTGTTCAATATCGTGTTCGGGGACGGGCGCAGGCTGGTCGAACCCTCCATGCTGCGCCCCGCCTCGGAGCGGGAGATTGCCCTGATGCGGGACGCAAGTGGAAAATGGCAAGGCAAGGAACGGACCTGCGACGTGGCCAGGCGCATCCAGTGGGATGCAGCGGACCCCGGCAACAGCCTCCTGCTGTTCATCGAGAACCAGTTGCGTCCGCATCTCCTGATGCCCTGGCGGGTGAAGGAACTGTATGACATGTCATACGGGAGCCAGGTGCGCACCGCGCGGGAACGGTTCCTCCGTGAGGACAGGCCGAAGGATGGCGTGGAGTTCTTCAGCGGGGTGGGCAGGGGATTCCAGTTCACGCGGGTTGCCACGATTGTCATCTACTGGGGAGAGGAACCGTGGGAGGTGCCGCGGCAGTTTGCCGACATGCTGAAGCCGGCGCCTGTCCCCGAACTCCACGCATTTGAGCCCCGGTTGCAATACCCGCTGCTCGTTCCGTCGGAAATTCCACGGAAAATGCTCCAGGGCAGTGGGCAGAATTTGAATTCCGTGCTAAATTTAGCTGGAGCATTGAAGGACAGGGAACGGCTGGAGGAGCTGCTGAGGAGGAATCCGTCGTTCCAGGCCATGCCGCGCCGCCTGGCGCTGGGGCTGCTGGAACTCGCCGGATGCCAGTACGAAACCGACAACCAAGAGGAGACCGTCAACATGTGCAAGGCAATTGAGGACATGATGAAAGAGAGGGAGGAAAAGGGTGAGAAGAGAGGTGAGAAAAGAGGGGAGAAAAGAGGATACGAGAAGTTTGCCAGGGAGTTCGTTTCCTATCTGCGCGAACAGTCTTTCCCCGAGGATAAGTTTCAGGATTTTCTTGGCCGTCGGATGAATTTCTCCCCTGAACAGATTGCTGACCTTTGCTCGGCGCATTAAGGCACAGGGAAAAGCCCCAGAGCGGGGGGCACCCGACTCCGTGCCTTTTCGGCGCAGACATTCGCTTCCCACCGCCGTTTCCATCCGCGAGGGCTGAAGCCCGCGCGGGCAAGTTGGGGTCCGTGGTTCGGCGGGTCAGTCTGCGTTGCGGGAGGGGTAGCGGCGGCGTCTCGCCGCCGGAATTCCCGCCGTCGTTTCAATCCGCGAGGGCTGAAGCCCTCGTGGGCAAGTTGCGGTCTGTGGTTTGGCAGGCCAGTCTGCCTTGCGGTGGTGCGGCGGCGTCCCCGCCGCCGTCACCACGACCCACGAAAACACGCTGTGTCCCATAGGAGGGAGGATTACCTGGCGGATATAGACAACTGGAAAGGCGCGGCAGGAAAACCTGCCTGGTTATAGAGATTGCCGGAGGGGTTGCTGCTCCAGTTGTAGCGCACTTTCACGGGCTCTGGAACTTTCGGACTGCTCACCATTATGCCGTCCCCTGTGATTTCCGCCCGTTCCGCCCACTGCCAGAGATTGTCCTTGCCGCAGAGCGCAAAGCCTTCCAACTGGGTATTGGGGGAGTTCCGCACCAAAGGCGCGGTTTTGTTTTTTGCGCTGCGCAGTATATGGATCATGCCGTTGTATAGCCGAGAGCCGAAAAAGGCGATGACTGAAGAGACTTTCTTGCCTGGATTCCGCTCTTCGTATCCGATAATGCTTTTCTGATTCTGCTCCTCCAGGGCGACCAGTTCGGGGAACTGCGCAATGTTCTCCTCGCTCATCCAGGAGATGATGGAGGTCGCGCCGCGAGATGCGTGCAGCAGACCGACGGGACACTGCAATTCCCGACGCAGCGCTTTGACGAAATAGTAGCCCAACGCCGTGATGCGCGGGCTGGTTTTCGGGTTGGCGACCACCCATTTTCCTGTCAGGCGCGGCTGCTTTTTGTCCTGTGGATTGATGTCTATCCAGAAGAAACGGAAGAGATTGTCGGTGGATTTGGCGATCTCCTCCTCGGCTCCCTCTGTTTGGAACAGGTTCAGCATCACATTGGACTGCCCAGAGGCCAGCCAGGTTTCGCCTATGAGCACGTCGGGGATGACCTGGGCGCCGATGCGCATTTCGTGCGGTCCGAAGGGCGCGTCGGCCAGATTGAGGGTTACGCGCCAGTTCCCCTGGGCGTTGGCGTTGACTGCCGCCTGCGCTCCTGCCACGGCAACCTCCACGCGTTCTCCTGGCGCGGCATCGCCCCATATCGCCACATCCTCCCGTTTGGCCAGCACCGCGTGTTCACTGAACAGGGGACTGGGCCGAATCTCGCCGAACAGCAGAATCGGAGACGAGAGAAGCAGGGTGAAGAGCAAGGTCTTGCGGGAAATGGCCATGTGCCTTCAAGAGTTTCTCAGTCGGCTTCAGGGTCGAAGCTTGAACTCTTGGAGAAAACGCCCATCGTGTAGTTGGCCGCGAAAGTGTCGGAGTTGTTTCCCTTCTCGCTGGTGACGTGTCCGTCAGCCCACAGCGTATTGATGTTCTTGCTGTGGACGGCGTAGGGTGCGCCATTGCCGGACTTGTAGGTGGAAGGCAGAGTACTCAATCCGCAGAAACGTCCTGCCGTATAACCGGCCAGGTAGATGGTATCGGCCGCCAGGATGACACTGGAGTTGACCTGTCCCTGCTTGTAATGTTGCAGGGTTCCTCCTTCGTTGCCGCCAAGAAGCCAGTTGTAGCCGTAGCTGATGCAGGTGAATGCATTATAGGTGTCGCTGCTGAAGTTTTCAATGTTGGCGATGGCCTTTCTGGCGTTGGGCAGAAGATTGGCATCCCATTGGTCGCCATGCGCACGCGCAGGGCAGAACATGAAAGTCGGGTCGGTGACTATCTTGCTGTACGCGAAGACATAACTCCACGGAGCCCACCGATTTTGGTATTTTTCAGTCCAGCGGGTGAGTGGAAAATAATCATCGAACTGGTCTGCGTAGAACATGAAATGCAGCCCCAGGGTCTTCATGTTGTTGGTGCAGGAGATTGCCCGGGCCTTGTCGCGCGCCTTGCTCAAGGCAGGCAGCAGCATGGACGCAAGTATGGCGATTATGGCGATGACGACCAGCAATTCGATTAAAGTAAAGTTTTTGCATTTCTTCATGGCTTTGGCTCCTTTTTGACATGGTTCAAATTATTTATGAAAATATACCAACATTTTCGCCGAATAAACTTGACAGTAATACCATAAAGTATTACTTTAATACCAATCATTCTCTGAGATACTCAAAAGTTACAGTCTTCAGAACCATAAAACTGCAGGAAAACGCCATGCAGGACATGCAATTCAACACCGCGCAGCATCTGGAAAAACTGCGCATTGCCTTGAGGCGCATCGCGGCTGGGCACCACTACAGTGACAACTGGCATACCCATCGCTATTCGGAATTGGCCATCATTCTGGAAAGCGAAGGGGTGATTCATCACCTGCTGGCGGAGGACGGCTCCACTCAGAAGTGTTCGCTGGTCCCTGGCGATGTCCTGCTTCTGCATCCCAAAAGCGTACACTGCTATCACAATGCCAGTTCTCTGCATATCGTCAATATTCTGTTCAATCCCGAGCAGTTGCCAGTGCCAGCCTTGGACGGAGCGCAACTTGCGCTGTTCCAGACCGTCCTGGATCCCAAGGGTAGCCCCACGGGCCCTGTCTCGCCCATCGCCCATCTGGAGTCCGACAAGTTGGCCGAGGTGGTGCGTCTCTGCTCAGAGATGGAAGCGGAGCTCTCCCAGAAGTCCGTCGGCTGGAACCTGGCTGTGTACGGGCTTTTTCTGGCGATACTGGTGCGCCTTTGCCGTCCTGGCGGTCTCGTGCAACGTCGGATAGACGAGGCCAGCGCACTTCCCGCGCTTCACCACATCAACCTTCATTTTCGGGAGAAACTGGACATTGCCCATCTGGCGCATATCAGCCACTTGTCCCGCAACAGCCTTTTTCGGCAGTTCCGCGACCTGACGGGAGTGACCCCAATGCTTTATCAGCGCCGCAAGCGTCTGGAGACTGCCGAATACATGCTGCGCCAATCCCGACGTTCCATCTCCGAAATTGCCTTGACCTGCGGATTTTGCGATTCCAACCACTTCATCCGCGAGTTCTCGAAGCATTACGGTATTTCTCCTGCCGCTTTCCGCCGTAAACTGTGACTGCCCGCGCCATCAGAAGGGGCAGCCTGATTCAGCCGAGACAGTAAGCAAGTGCAGCGGGGGAATCGTGGCGGGCAGGGTAGGGCAATGCATGGGCGAGAAGCGTGAGGCTGGCCCCAGGCCGTCAGGCTGCCAGAGGGTGATTTGGGCGTTGCCGCCGGTGCGCGCCGCATCCGCCAGCATCTCCGGTGGATACACCAGGGAGAGCGGCTGCTCCAAATCGGGGTTGTATGCCGTGAAATGGAGGCGGTTGGCGTGGCGTGAAGCGCAGGAGGTTGCCAGCCTTCCCCGCCAGTCCAGCAGAGCGCCGCCCGCGTGTGGCGCGAACATTTGCAGGGCTTGGCCAGAGGCCGTCAGATGGCACTCTCTGGCGGAGACGCGGATGGCCCCCTCGTTGATGGCCTGGTAGTAGCAGAACAGGCGAATGGGCCAGCGTTCCTCGTTGTTGAGCAGGGTTGTCAGAAGCCGTGCCACCGCGAGTCCCTCGCCGATTCCCACCTCACGGAACCAGGAGTACCAGATGTTCCATTCGTCAAAGGCGATGCTCATATTGGAGGGAAGCAGAGCCGTCAGTTTGCGTATCTTGTCAAACGTGTTGTCCAGGTCGCCGAGGAGTCTGCGAATGGTGGCGGAGGTGTTTTCGGGGGTGGTGAAGTCATGCCGTCCAGTCTGGCAGTTGTAGCAGTGGAGGGAGACCATTGGGGCGAGGTCGGCGAGGGGACGCCCCGCGCCCTCCACCCAGTCGGGAAGCGGATAGGGGCCAGCCGAGGTCAGTTCCAGGCTGGAGTCCACGGCCAGCATGGCCTCGGCATGACGTCTGGCGAGCGGGGCGTACTCCTGGGGCGTCTGCGCTCCCTCCATGTGGCCGTAGCCTGGTTCGTTGCCCAGAGACCAGAGTTTCACGTTGTATGGCTCGGGGTGCCCTTGCGCTGCCCGTAGCGCGCCGCCTGGTGTGTCGGGCGCCCCGTTGCAGTACTCGACCCAGGCCGCAGAGCGTTCAGGCGTGTCCCAGGTGAGATTCAGGGTGATGGATGGCTCGGCGCCGAGTTCCCGGCAGAGGGCGATGAAGTCATCCGTACACAGGTCATTGCTGTCGAATCCGTGGGTGTAGGTGTGTGTCTCGTTCTCCATGTACGATTGAATCGGGGCGCGCTGGTCTGCGGGGATGAGCCCGTCGTCCCAACGGTATTCTCCGGCGTAGTTTCCGCCTGGCCAGCGGAGCAGTTTGACTCCCAGGCAGCGCAGCGCCTCCACGACGTCCCTGCGCATTCCGCGGAAGGCGTCGGAGGGCAGCAGCGAGGCCATGCCAACGGCGATGGCCTGCCTGCCCGCAACCTCCAGTTCGAGGCAGGCGGAGCAGTCGCAGGGAGCGGCGAAACTTTCCTCGAAAACCTGCCATTCGTCTCCCTTCACCGTCATTGCGGTGAGCAGGAGGATTTGGGATTCGTTCCGCACTCTGGCAGTTACGGTCACTTTGTCCTGGTTGGGAGCCTTCAGGGCGACCTTCAGGCGGTAGGTCTGCCCTTTGCGCAAGGGCAGGTCGCCTTGACGCAGGCCCGCCATCCCGCCTGCGTCCAGCCCCTGAAGGTACTGCGCCTGGACCTCGTTGCGGCGGGGCATGACGCTGATGGAGTAGTGGCGCGTATAAGTCCCCATCGGCAGCAACTCGAAGAATGGCTGTTCCCCATAGCCTGACCATTCGGACGCCACGCCGTCCATGGATGGCTTTCCGGCGAATTTCCGGTTGCGGAGCAGTTGTGCGCTCAGTCCACCTTGGATGGCGGCACGGGTATGTTCCAGATTCTGTCCGAACAGGCGCGGCGAAATGACGGTTGAGTCAGTATTCATATTTCTGATTGGCGGTGAGTTTCAGGTTGACAGTGCAGGAATCCAGGGAATGCAACTCCAGGGAACCGTGGAGAACGGTCAGGCATCGCGCTCCATTCGCCAGCCGCTCCCAGGTCCCCCAGGCCGTGCCGATGGACCAGAAGGTGCGGAACGGGCCGTCCAGACGGGGCGAGAAGGAGAAACTGCGGGTTATCATATCGTACTGGAAACCCGAATATGCCTGCAGGAGTCCGTAGGAGGCCATGGACCGGGCGTAGTTGGAGCCGCACTCGATTTCGTTCCAGGGATTGCGCTTGCGACCGTCATACCGGTCGCGAATGGCGTGGATGACCTCCTTTGCCTCCGCCAGCATTCCGTTCAAGACCAGATTGACGGCGAACATCCACTCGAAGCCCGCCATCACTTCGCTGTTGTAGGCGATGGGGATGACGGGCTTGCTCTCCTGTCTGGGCCAGGTGCAGATGATGGTGCCGCCTTCGTCGTTCAGCGCGTAGATGCGCCATGTGTTGGGGTAGTCACGCATTCTCCGGCGGAAATTGCGGCGGAAAATGGCTTTCAGCGTGGACTGCACCTGGTCACGGTCAAGCACATCTCCCAAGCCGTAGAGGTCGGCGTATGCCTGGGCGAGCGGCATGTCAATGCCCACGCCTTCGCCAATCTGGTATTTGATTTGGGCGTGCTCCTCATCCCAGTAGGCGTCGTAGCCGTCGTCCGCGTCGCCAACCATGGGTTGTCCGCGGTAGGGACGCAACTGCTCACGGTCACTCAAGTCAATCTTCTGGATGAAGTGGTCGCCGTCAAAGAGGTTGTCGCGAGTCCATTTCCGGCCTTGCTCGAACATTTTCTGGTACTCCTTTGCGCAGTCCAGGTCGCCCAGCCGCTGCGCCATGATGGACATGGCCAGGAGCGCTCCGAGATAGTGTCCTTCCAGCCAGGCGTTGGGGCCGAACAGCTCGGCGTCGAGAGTATGGTGCTGGCGTCCGGTCATCACGCCGGTGCGCTCCGGGTCCCAGCGGTCGTAGTTGTCGGGAGACCAGGCGTAGGCGAGAACCTGCTGCAGGGCGGGATAGCATTTGCGCAGAAAAGCGTCGTCCCCGGAAATGCGCCATTCGCGGTAGCATTTGAGGATTTCGCCGAAGCCGCCGTCCACGCAGCAGCGGAAGTCCTTGGAGGTGGCCTGGAGTCCGAGGGGGAGTTTCAGGCGGAAATGCAGTCCGCCATGTTCGTCAAGCCCGTATTTGAGATGGGCCAGGCGCATGGAGCGTTCCAGGTCGGGGAAGAGGAGGGAGAGCGCCTGGGCATAGTTCCAGACGTGCTGGCAACTGCCTTCGCAACTGCCGGTCCTGGCGTTCACGCCCTCCCAGCCGTAGAATGTTCCGTCCTCCAGGCGCAGGCAGGTCGGGGAGACGAGAATGGAGAGATTTGCTCCGGCGCCATCGATGGCCTCCTGGGGGATGGTGGTGGCGTAGAAGGCTTGCGTGAAGGTGGCGACCTGCGAGTGCAGTTCAGAATAGCGGTCAAGCACTGCGTCGGCCACGGCACGCGCGTCTGGCCAGCGGGTGGCATAGTAGTTTCGCCAGCGGTTGGTTAGTCCGACGGCGGCAAGTTCCTGGTCCAGGCGCACCTTTTCGCTCCAGTCGTTCTGTCGGTTGGGAAAATGCCAGGAGAGCAGGAAACGCAGGATTGTGGTTTCGCCGGGCGCGGCCTTGACCTGTGCCTCCAGCGCACCGGCACACAACCGCGTTGGATGGGGATTGGGATAGGTGCGGGGCGGCAGTTTGCCATGGGTGCAGAGGTCGTGCCAGTAAACCTCCCAGATGTCGCTCCAATTGCCCTGGAAGAGATACTCCTGCGCGGAAATCTCCGGGCAGTCGGTGGAGGCGACAAGTTCGCCGTATTGGAGGTCGGACTCGGGCCAGTCACTTGTCAGGCGCAGGTAAGTGCGGGTGCCGCTTCGCTCCAGACGGTTGCGGGCGTGCGGCGGAGGAAAGTGATTGCAGAGGCAGAAAACCCCAGAATAAGTCAGTTCGCGTTCCGTGTCATTGGTGAAGGCCAGTTCAAGGCACGCCACTGGCAGGGAGGAGATTTCGGAGTCGCCGGGGATGAACACCGACCACGCCCGCAGGGAGACCCTGGCGGGAAAATCCCCATCCGCGAAATCCAGGTGCGCCATCGGGAACTTTCCCTCGAAGGAGACGTCCCGGAAGTGCGGCAGTCCTGCCAGCGTTTCCGTGGGAACCCCGTGGCCGAATTTGCCGTGCAGGTCACCTGAATAGGGCGGATAGGCGTCTCCATGAAGCACACGGACAGCCTGTGGAGTTCCGCTGTCATCCAATGCGCGCACACAAAGATGGGTCTGCCCAAGTCGGCTCCCCTTGTTCGGCGAGTTGAAAATCTCCCAGTCGATGAACTCGCCGTTGGCGCGTAGGCCGACGCACCCTGCGCCGATTCCGCCCAGAGGAAAGGATACTTCACTTCCTTGTGCTTGCATGACCGTTTTGCCGTGTTGTGGTTGAAAACTGTGTTTCTATGCAGCACCCCAGGCTACTTCAATCCGCGAGGCCTAAAGGCCTCGCGGGCAG
>JAFRLP010000626.1 GCA_017431185.1 Victivallales bacterium
CGGAGAGAGTTTCATGTTGCGGAAAGCCTGTTGAGGGGTCTGGGGGCGATGATTGTGGTTTTTGTGCTTTTTGTTTTTGTTCGGTTTGCGTTCGGGTTGATTAAGATTTGGCGTAGTAACGGTAGAGCCCGCCCTTGTCATCCTGGAACATGGAGCGCACCCCCGCAGGGAAGCGCTTGGGCGGAAAATAGGGGGTGAGATGACGGTTGGTGAAGATGACCGACCGAAGCGTGAGGTGGTCCGCAAAGCCGCTCTTCACGTCCATCGTCTCGGAGGGCGAGAACATCCCCATTCCGTTGGTGGAGTCGGATACGGCGCTGATCAGGTGCTGGTGAAAATTGTCCCCCGCGTTGATGATCGGAATCCACGGACGATACCCGTAGAGGAAGGAGGTCACGGGGTGTTGGTGGTGGATGCGCCATTTCCGGAACGGCCGCCAAGCCCAGAACTGCGCATAGTTGAGCGGCCATTTGACCGCGTAGGCAATGGGTTCCGGACCGTATTCGCTGGCCATCGGAGTCCCGGGCATGGCGTCGCGGAACGCCATTGCCTGGGCGGCGTTGCCCTGCGCCCCAGAGAACCCGTCGATGACTCCATTGCCGTTTTCGGAGGTGCAGCCCAGGGTGTCCTGGTAGTTCGCGTCCGTCCCGGAACTGCGGTTGACCTCACGGACCTTGGAGACGATGTAACTGCGCCAGCCAGGCGAGAGCGGGTCTCCGTAGATGAGTTTGCCAGGTTTGATGTTGGCGAACTGGTCGCCCTCCTTGACCGCGTTGAGCGTGCCGACCATGTTCTCGTTGGCGGCGCTGCGCTGCCCCTTGTAGGAGTTGATGTTGAGTTTGCGGGTCAGGAAAAAATTCTCCAGGCCATCGGCCTTCCAGGCGTCGGACTGATAGACGGCGCAGAGCGCGCATACGTAGCACATCATCTTAAAGCCGAAGCGGTGGGCGAGTTCGACCTCGGCGGGATAGTCGTCCCGCAGTGTGTAGTCAGGAATGCCGGCGGTGAATCCGAGTTTGCGGGCCTGCCAGGTATGCACCAGTATCGTGTCAGCGGGCATCAGTTCCCGGATGCGGGCGGCGCTTCGTTCGGTGAGCTTGCTGTCCGTGATGGCGTTGATGCGGTTGGCCCAAGGGATGGAGTCACGCTTGGCGATGTCGGCGGCGAAACGCTTCTGGTACCAGTCGCGGTATGGAGTGGCGGCGGCCAGCCAGCCTGCGTCGTCAAAGGCGTCCAGCTTGAAGACAGGCGTCTTGACTTCGGTGAGGTCATCGTAGGGCAGGAGGGTGTTGAGCTCGAAGGTGAAGGAGGAGTGTTCGGCTCCGCGACCGAAGAAGGTGAAGAACGGGCGGAAGGTGTCATCCTCGTACCAGTAGCCCAAGGCGGTGTCTTCCAGTTCGTATGTCATCAGCTTGGCCTCATAGTAGGTCCCGCTGTCCTGCAAGGAGATGATGCCCGGCTCGCCTTTGGCGGCATATTCCAGCCCTCCGAAGGAAGGGAGGATGAACCGACCCGCGCCGTTCAGATTCTCAATGGGAACCGCCAGGCCAAACACACCCTTGGCCGCCGAATGGCCGTAGGCGGTCACAGCCAGCGCACCATTCCCGTCCTCCTCGAAGCGCATGGTGATGGAGTCGGCGGCAAAGAACTCCTCGCCGTCCGTCAGGCCAATCCAAGTCACGACAAACGTCTCTCCCTGCCAGGTTGTGGAGACTTTGGAGCCGTCGGTCGGATAGTGGTAGATGCGAGTCCGGATGTCAGCCTTGACCGCATGGTTGACCATGGGGTCTCCCCAAGGGTAGTGGATGGCGGAGAGTTCGTCCCCGCGTCCGGTCATGGAGCCGACGCCCGCAGTCACGGCATGGGCGGGGGTGGACGGGCCGGCCAGCGTGGTCTTGCTGGTGCGCAGACCGATGATGCGAGCGCGTTTCACGGTCGTGGTCAGCCGTTTGGTGCGCAGTTCAATCGTCCCGTCCGGCAGGACTTTTGTTTTTAGGGCGGCGGATGCTGTGCAGCACAGCAAAAGTGCGCTTGCGGTGAGCAGGCAGAAGAATTTCTTCATGGGCTTGTTTGTTTTGCAAAGATTAGGGATTGGCGGTGGGACGGCCCAGCCAGAAACGGAGCCCCTTATAGGCGTAGGCATGGACGCCTGCACCTATGCCCAGGATGTAGGAGGATTTGTGCGGTGTGCAGTGACCGTCGAACCAGGTGAGATTGCTGTATTCACCGTGGCGGAAGCAGAAACTGCACGTGGTGTCACCCTTGATGGCGGGGCGCTGTATCATGTAGGTGGATGTGCAGTTGTAGTTGTTGAGGTGGAATCCGTATCCGTCAAAGAAGAAGCACAGTTCGCTGGGCAGCCGGATGGAGGTGTCCTTGGGCCAGTTGGACACCTGGTCAGTGGTGGTGTACGGCATGAACGTGCGGTTGCAGGTATAGTGTGCGCCGCCCATTCCCGTATATGGCCACGAACCATTGCTGTCTATATGCGGCTGCGCAGGACAGGCGATGATGCTTTTCTTGGCCAGAGCCGAGTTGTTTGTGCATCCGGGCAGCAGGCCCTCTTTTTCCAGACAACGGAAAAACGGGCTATTCGCATACATCGCCGGCATAACCAGACCATCGTAGTTGTCCA
>JAFRLP010000627.1 GCA_017431185.1 Victivallales bacterium
CCGCCGCTACCTTCACTCAACCGTGGGAATAATAAAATCGGGGCTGATGACCAAACGGGACGGTTGGCCTAGTATATCCTCAAAATGCGCGGAAGCGATGTAAGCGTGACGCTGGCTTTTGGGGTCTTGACTCATACGGGCGTGGAAAACCACGCGGAACTGGCCGTCACGGTCATAAAAGAAGGAGTGGTGCCCCGTTGAGAACAACCCGTCGTGGTGCTTCAGGATGGGGTTGTAGTCGCATTTCCGCCAGATGTCGCCAAAACCGCTGGCAATGGCGCAGCCGACACCATAATCGGGACTGGTTTGACGGTTGCCCGAGTAGGTCAGGTAGTAAAGACCACCATGTTTAAGCACGAACGGCCCTTCATTGATAAGTCCGTCCTGCGTCTCCCATGCCTGCCAGGGACGAGAGTGATAGCGCAGGGTCTCGGGAACGATGCGGAGACAATCCGCTTCCAGTTCGACTGACCAGATATTGGAGCCGTAGTATCCCCGCACAAAGAACATGTAGGGCTTGCCGTCATCGTCAATGAACAGTGTATTGTCGATAGTGTATTCATCCGCGATGAGCGGTGTCTGAGCAACCTGGCGGAAGGGGCCAAGGGGATGGTCGGCAGTAGCTGCACAGATGCGTTGGGAAGCGGTGTAGTAGATGTGGAAACGACCATTGACGCAATAGACCTCGGGAGCCCAGAAGCCCTCTTCGCCAAAGGAGTCCGCCTTGTCCAGAATCCGCCCGCCAGCGGCCCGTCCTGCCGCCTGTCTCCAATGAATCAGGTCACTGGACACAAAGGCGATGAAACCCGCTTCAGGATGGAATGTCCCATAGGCGTAATAAAGACCATCATGGAAGAGAATGAAGGGGTCAGCCAAAGGCAATCGCCTCTCGGCAGGAATGGAGGATGGATTCATGGACTCAATCTTGGGTTGTAACTGTTCAGAACCACTGGCCATGCTTGACAGATTAGCCACAGAACCAGATGCATCAGGAGTAAAGACTCCAACTTGCCCGCGAGGCCTCGGCCTCGCGGATTGAAGTAGCCTGGGGGGCTGAATAGTTACCTTTGTTTTTTTCGGGTTACCGACGGCGGCCTCGCCGCAGTGCGCCCTTACGGCAAATCGACCAGAACGGAACTGCCGGCAGGCACAGTTATTTTCTGGCTGAATTCGCCCAGCAACGGGAAACCGTCGGCATTGCGAACAGTGGCGGTGATGGTCGCGTCCGTTGGATTATGCGCCTCAAAACGGCGTTTGCCAGGACGGGTGTCAACGCAGGTCAGATGCAATTCGGGATGGTCGCATCGGAAAAGGTTGCCGATAAACACTTCGCGTTCCCCCCTTCTCAAGTCCAGTTGGCAGCAGGCCGTGCCGTCTAGACCGAAAGGAAGGTGATAAAGCTTGTCCTCGTATGTCCAGTCGTGGAACACCACACTGCGCTGAAGGTATTCATTCTCCTGGTAAACGGGGATGCACAAGGTGTTTTTGCCCTTGTAGAGCAGTCCAGCATCCCAATTGGGGTTCAGACCAACAATCTTGACGGGAAGATCGAACGGCAGGTCCGCCTGCGAGAAGTGCCCGCAGAACGCGCCCTCCTGCGGCGTGATGGCGAGGATGCCGTCATCCTGAACGCGGGCCTGTCCCAGACTTGCGCTGAAGGTGTAGGCGGGTTTTCCGCCCAGTCCAAACTTGTAGAGGCTGGAGATGAACTCATGCCCAGGTTCGGAGACAAAGGCGCTCACTGCGATCAGGTAACGATAGCGGATATGCTCGCCCTTGCGGTAAAGGCGTGGCTCCAGGCCATAGTAGCCGTGCAGCGAGACGTTGGAGCGGCTCTGCACGCAATTCAGCGTATAGGTGATGCCCTCCGTCAGCGCCAGCGTGCCAACGGCTCCTTTGAAGGGGTCGGGGGAGATGCAGGCAAAGCCATTGACGGGAATCGTTCCGCTGATGGGCAAAGGCATACGGCTGGTGTCAATGGTCTTGACCGTGCCGTCTGGCTGGGTCGTGCTCAGGAAATGGGCGTTCTGGCGCACCAGCATGGTGGAGATGACGGGACGGTCAGTGAAGTCCTTGAGCACCTCGAAGTCACCTTCGACCAGATAGGCAAGGGTATTGTCCTGACGGCAGGTGTAGAGGGTATGGCGGACATTGCCGCGATAGTACTCATTTGGCGCAGTGGGGATGGCTGACCCCATGTTATCGTGATTGGGGCTGGCCTTGCCGATGTAGTGCGTGTCGATGATGCAGTTCACCACCTGGGCATAGCGGCTGGATTGCTCGCAGACATAACGAACCAGCGGGCGTTCCCCCTCATCCTTGCCCAAGGCGGGAAAAATCGGCAGCCCCTTGTAGCGGAAATCACGACCGACCATATAGTCCTCCAGAGCGCGCATGTTGTGACGGCCATCTGGCGGTCCGAACCATTTGCCGCGTGGCATGGTGTTGATGTTGTCGGAGCAACGCGAGAATTCGTTCTCCTGGATGCTGGTCCACGCCAGCCAGGACCAGGCGCGTTTCCCCTGCATATCGACAACCTCCATGATGAACTTGCGGCGGCTGACGTGGAATCCGTCAAAGGTCTCGCTGAAGCGCTGTTTGCCGCCAGGCAGGAAGCGGCGGTACGGTTCCGCCTGCCCATTGTCCCACAGGATGACCTCGCGGACGCCGTGCGGAGAGGTGGCGCTGATATGCGCGCGGAAACGGTCATTGTCTGGAATGGAAAGGTCGCTGGTGCCGAAGTTGAGCATTTGCAGGTCCTCGATGACTGGTCCCTCGGACACAAAGGTCGGACGGAAGAAGATGTAATGCCCCTTGTAGTCGCAATAACGGCCAGAGTAGGCCTTGACGACATCCTCGTCCGGCCAGCGCACGACACACTGATAGCCGTTGCCGCGTTCGGACGCAACCAAGTCTGGAGAATCCACGAGGTGGACGGCAAGGGGACTGAGGCAATAGCCGTCGCGGTTGAGTTCCTGGTATTCGCGGATGGCCTCATCCACCAGTTTGCCGTTTTCATAC
>JAFRLP010000628.1 GCA_017431185.1 Victivallales bacterium
CGAGTTGTTTTCGCACGAAGGCGACTGCGCATAGTTTCCCTTGTAAAGAAGCCTTCATGCGAAAAGAGCCGGAAAGAGCGCGGAATATTCCATCGAATTAATCGGACGGGACACTAGTGGTTGCCTGAATTGGTGGCGGGCATGCTGAGGATGGCCCCGATTTTGAGGGGCTTGTCCTTGGCGAGGCCTGGGTTGAGGGCGAGAATGGCATCCACGTAACTGGTTTGGCCGTAGTGCGCGATGGCGATGGAGTCGAGCGTGTCGCCCTTCTTGACCTGGTAATGGAAGGGGCGGTCATGGACAATGGGGCGGTTGCCGCCGTCATGTTCGATGGTGGCGACCTCGATGACCTGCTTGCGGGAGTCGAGTCGGAAGGCGAGGAACTGGCGGGTTTCGTCCGTGCGTCCGTAGTTGGTGAACACCTCGGCGTAGAGCGTGACGGGACCAAGCACCTTCTGGGTGGACGTGCCGTAGTAGTCGGTCTGGACAAGGTACTTGCCCTTGACGGCGTTGCGGATGAGGAACTCCTCCGGCCCGTAGCCTCTGGTGAAGTCACGGGAGTTTCTGCCGCCAGTGGCGGTCAGGCGGTGGCTGTAGAAGCATTTCTCCTGGAATGGGTCGGTGACCCACAAGTCCATGTCGCTCATGTCGGTGTCCCAGTTGATGACCACGCGGAGGTCGGTCTGGATGGGTTTGATGAACTGCTTGTCCACGCCTTTGACGGCCACGCCTTGGCGTTCGGCACGGAGGAGCATTCGGTTGATTTCCGTCAGCGCGATGAGTTCGATTTCGGGGAACCGGCTGTTGAACTGGAAATTGACCAGATGGAGCATCATGTCGATGGCCTCCTGGAATTTCCCCTGGTCATCCAGCGTGAGTGCGAGGTCTCGGTAGGATTGCGGTTCCTCGGGAGCCAGTTTCAGCACGGCGCGGAACACCATTTCGGCGACGGGGAGTTCCCCCCAGAAGCGCAGTTTGTATCCGAGAATGCGCAGAACCTGCTTGTTCTCCAGTTCCATCTCCGCCAGATTGGAGAGGACGCGCAGGGCGAGTCGCCGCTGTCCTTCCTTCTCCAGAAAATCAGCGCAGTCCATATAGAAGCCAGCGGAGGCACCGTAGGACTGGCGCTGCTTCAGGTAGGCGGTATAGGCGTCCTGTCCCGCCTGGCGCAGTTCCTGGATGTAGGGGATGTCGGGGGACCAGGGTTTGAGCACCACTTTCGGTGCGCTGGACTGCGGGGCGTTCGCCTTTTCCTGCTTGGCTGGCGCGGCTGGCATGGCCGACTCCGCTGCCGCCATGGCTGGCATGGCGTCCTCTCTGGCAAAATTCGCGTCGGCCACTCTTGCCTCGCTGCGTCGTAGAACACCATCGCGTTGCCTGGCGGGGGCTGCGGCGCCCAATGCCATTGGCTCCTCTCCCCGTTTTTGCAGTTCACTGGCGACTGCCGGCCTGACTTTGGGGAAGTCGTGCGTGTACCAGTCCAGGAAGGCAGTCCAGAGTTTCAGGACTTTTTCAGGGGAGTTGGGGAGAAGTTGGAAGGAGTCGCCCCACTGAGGCGACTTGTCGTTCTTGACCTTTGCGTCGTATTGCCGGCGCATCTCCGCCAGGCATTCGGGCGGGCGTATGCGGTAGCGCAGATACTGCGCCAGCGTGTCCAGCACCAGCAGGGAGGTGCCTGGCGTGACCAGGCCGAAGAGTTTGCCTGTGGCGGTCACTTCGGCGTCAGGGGCTCCTGTGGCCAGCAGGGTGTTGATTTTGAGTTGTCCGTAGTTGGTGCGCAGTAGGCTGCCCGCCTGGAGTCCATTCTGCTCGGACACCGTGACCTCGCGGGTGACGGTTTGTGTGCCAAGGGCGAGTTCCACGGTCAGTTTGCCCGCCTTGTCGGGGAGAGCGCCGGCGGCGGCGAGCCGTCCGTCCGCAAATTGCCATGCAATGTCGAGCGGTTTACCGTCAGCAAGGATGGCGGAGACTCTGGGCATTGGCGAGTCCAGCAGAGCGAGGGCGTTTTCCAGCGAGAGATTGCGCAAGTCCAGGCAGACGCCGTTTTTGGGGAGTGCCTGCAATGCAGAGAGATTCTGCTGTTTGTCGGCGGTCAGCACGGAGAGTCTGGCGCAAGTGGATGCGAAATTCCGATGGAGGGAGTAGTTGTCCAGTCCGTCCGTGAACAGATAGTCGTCTGATGAGGCGGGGAGGGCGAGGAGGGCGGACTCCAGATTGGTTCCTCCGTCATAGATGACCTGTTCCAGGGCCTTGCACAGGTCGTTTGCATTGGAGAAAACCACAGGCGCGTCTGGCTCGTTGCGGAAGGTGACGAGGGTGAGTGTCTGGGCCTTGGCGAAGGCTGCACGCAGGAAGGCCAGTTCGGGTTCATGGTCGGATTTTTCGCGGGATTGTGAGGCGTCCCAGAGGATGACAGGAGCCTCCGGGCGCGGCAAGGTCTTCTGCTGGCTGGCATTCACGGTATGACTGTAGGAGAAGTAGCGCGTGCCGTCCGCCGCTGGTTGATGGAGGAAGTGCTCCTCGGCGCGGGGCATCACCGCGACATAAAGGTCTTCGGTAAGCGCCAGGTCATGAAGTTCGGTTTTGGCGGCATAGACGGTTTTCCATTGGGAAAACTCCAGGTTGCCCAGGGAACCCGACACCACCATGGGCGGCTTCTGCGAGGCCGCCACCTGAAGTTTCAGCCTGAAACTGGAGAGTTTGTCGGGAAAATTCAGTGGCTGGACATAGTAGGAGCGAGTCAGCCCGGACACCGTGACCGTCTGGATGGTGGAGACGTATTTCACGCGGACGGTGCGGCTGCCCCCCGCCGGCAACGGATACACTTTGGTGCGGAAGACATTGCCGCCGACCTGTTCCGCCAGTCCAGGGTCCACTCCCTGCCTGACAACCTCGTCAAACACCGCGCGTGCCTTCTCCTTTTCGACGATGACTCCGTCCACCATTTGGCCGTTGATGTCGAGCGCATACCCGCAGACGGTTGCGCCGGCTGGCAGCGGGAAGCAGAGTTCGCCCTCCAGGACGCGCGCATTGGGGTTGCGCAGGCGCAGGGTGACTTGGGTTTCGGCGAGGATGCCGTCGATTTCGGCCTCGATGTCCACTTCGGAAACCTGAATGGGCATGACATTCTCCATGCGGGGGAACTTCACCTCAATCGGCGGAAGAGGCGGCTGCGGGCGCGGCAGTGGCACGACCAGAGCCTGGGCCGTGGCCATTGCCATCAGCAGAAACGAGAGTGGAGTCCATTTCATGGCGTCTGTTCTCCTTATGGTGGCTTGTTGGACGTGTGGCTTCTATTTGCTGTCTCCTGGCAGTCCAGGACGGACCTTGTGTACGGTCTCATGGGTGATTTCCACAAGGCCGGGTTTGCCTCCGCGGGGTTTGCTTACATGCTTGGCAAGGGTGCTGGTGACGGCGCATTTGCCGCCGCCGCGCGCCTTGCTGTGCCAGGCCGCCACGGAGGCCGCCGTCTCCAGCAGCGCCCTCGTGGGTTGCTCCCCCTCTGGCCCGCGGAGAATGACGTGGCTGCCCGGCATGGAACGGACATGGAACCAGTGATCCTCGGGACGGGCGAGGCGAAGGGAGAGCAGGTCGTTGTCCTCGTCGGTCTTGCCGGCCAGGATTGTCCAGCCGTTTCCGACGTCGTACTGCCAGCACTTTGGCTCTGGCGGGATGTGTTCCTTGCGTGGCATGTATCTATTGCGGGGAAGGGGGGCGGCGGAGCCTGGCCGCGACACGCCAGGTGACGAGCCCCCAGAGAATCAGCATCGCGGTGCAGAAGAGCCAGACGGGAAACCAGCCCATGGAGAAGACCAGAGGAAGCGCCAGGGCTGTCCACAGGCCGCCGCCCATGAATGGCTCGTGGATGAGCTGCTTGTAGCCGAAGGATGCGGCGGCAGGTGTGCGGTTCTCGGGGTCAACCGTCCGCAGCAGCATCAGCCCCGTGGCGGTCACGCCCAGGGACTGGCCGAACTCCGCGATGGAACGCTCGAACCAGGAGTCGGGATACAGGCGCGGCGCCAGCCAGACCACCATGAAGACGCTCCACAGAGTGCCTGCCACAACGAGGATGAGCAGCGGCAGCCAGTTTGCCAGCACGACCGACAGTTTGATGGTGGAGACAGCCGACACCACCAGAAAATCCAGCGAGGCGCCTGAAAGGCGCTGCATCTGCCCATGGTCGATGAGCTGCGCCATCTTCGCCTTTTCCGCCAGTTTTTGCAGGATGACTCCGCCAATCATGCACAATGGAAACAGGGGAAAGCCCGAGAAGAAACGCTGTTTGGCGTTGGGGAAGAATGCCACCTCCCCGTGCTGAAGCGCCTGAAGCATGCCAAACCCCAGCAGGATGGCCAGCCCAATCAGGGAGATGTGCCAGGCCAGGGAGTCGAGCGAGTCGCAGATGACGGTCTGGTGGCCGGCGCTGGGGCACCGTCCCGGTTCATAGACCCCAATCTGTTCGAGGGGAGGGCGGTCGCGGAAATATCTGACACTGGTGACATGCCCCTTGCGGAGCGCCCAGTTGATGAGCGCCATGCCCAGCAGAATGCCCAGAATCATGCCGACCGTGGCCATCGTGTATCCCAGGGCGACGCCGTCCTCCCATTGGAAATGCTTGAAGCTTTCAACCATTCCGCCGACGGTTCCGTGACCGCCCTCGAAGCCTATCTCCACCAGGTTGCCCATGGCGACGGGTACGCCGAAGGCTTTGGCCAGGAAGAATCCGGCCAGCCCGAGTCCGATGACATACTGCCCCCACGACAGCAGCTGGCCCATGCACAGTTGCGGCAACGCCATTTGCCAGACCTGCCGGAATCTGGGAGTTGTCGTGCCCAGGAACAGAGCCGCGAAAATGACATTGATGAGGAAACCGGGAACCCTTTGCGCGGAGGCGACAATCTCCGGCGGCGCATGGCGTCCCAAACACTGCACGATGACTAGTCCCAGCACCCCTCCGATGACGGAACTGGGCAGATACAGACGCTGCAGCAGCTGTATCTTCATGCGGAGAAACTTGCCCAGCACCAGAAGCACTGAAAGCGAACAGAATACAGTTATGGCGGTCATGAGGCAATCGGATGGGAAATTTGAGGAGTTTTCCCCAATATATCCTTTTTTCCCCTGATTTCAATCAGGGGAGGATATTTTGTTCAGCAGAAAGGACTGAAAGGACTGAAAGGACTGAAATTGAAATTTTTTCGGATCCTGTCATACGAGCCGATTTCCTTTGTGTCCTTTGTTTGATAAGAAAACGCGGAGTTGAGCGTCTAATTGGGTGAAAAGAGTGCAAACGACTGCCTTGTCGCCGAATCGTATGGCTACAGCATTGATTCATCGGTGGTTGCCATGCTGACTGGCGTGGCTGGCGCCTCCTTCGTCGGGCTGCTGGCCGCCAGCCTGCTGCCCTTCCTGAAGGTTCCGATTGCGGCTGGCGTGACTTATGCGGTCGGGAAAACCGCCAAAGTCTATTTTGCCACGGGGATGACGCTTACCAAGGAGCAGTTGAAGGCGGAGTTCGGGCGTTTCCGCAAGGAGGCCGACGGCATCGACTGGAAGGAACGCGCCGCCAATGGCGATTCCAATCCGCCGTCATCGTCTAATTAAGGGGAGTTTTCGTGCAGGCGTCCGTTCAAGGGGAGGGAAGGGCGTCTGCCGAAGACTGGTAGCGTCTGCGGTAGGTGGCGGGCGGCATTCCCGCATGGCGGGTGAACCAGCGCGTGAAATAGTTGCGGTCCGGATAGCCGACGTTTTCCCCGATGTCCTCGATGGTGTCCTGGGAACTGCGCAGCATCAGTGCGGCGCGCTCGTAGCGCAACAACGACAGATAGTGGTATGGCGTGCAGCCGAATACAGCCTGAAAGCGGGCGTTGAGGGCCTTTTCCGTGAGATGGAACCGCTGGGCCAGGTTGGGCATGTTCAGTGCGCTGCCCAGGCAACGCACCATCTCGCGGCGGACCTGCTCCATTTGCGGGTCATTGACTGGCAGAAGCCTATTGGTGGCGCGGCTGGAGTGGATGGCCATCGCAATCAATGACAGCGCGGGGAAGAAATAGCCGTCCTCCATGCTTTGCCAGGCCTTCAGCGCAATGTCCAGCAGTTCCTTCAGGGGGGAGGACAGCGGTATGGGGATGAGTTTCTCTGGCGTATAGAACCCTGGCAGGTAGAATTGGCAGAAGAACTGCGAGACCTCCTCTGATTCGCAGTAGGTTCCGTATTGCGGGTTGGGTGGCAGAAGGTAGAGGTTTTCGTCCGTCAGGGGAAAACTTGTGCCATCCATGATGAGCCCCGCGCCAGGGCGGTCGTTCCAGTACAGGCACCAGAAGGTGCGCGTGAAACGGGCATTGCGCCAGTATTTCCATAGTTTGGCGACGTTGACCTTGAACAGTTCCACATGAAGCCGGGAGGAATTGGCGGTCAGTGCGCTTTTGTCCATAAATCTTCCCTGTTTTTCCATAAGAAAATGGTTGATTTTGTGCTCTTTTGGTAATATAATATAACTGACTTGAAGAGCCTTGCAAACCATCAAATTGGCAGAAGGAGCCAGCCAAATGAAAAACAGCCACTCTTTTACCCTAATTGAACTTCTGGTCGTCATAGCCATCATCAGCGTGCTGGCGTCGATGCTTCTGCCGGCGCTGAGCAAGGCGCGGGAGAAGGCCCGGTCGGTTTCCTGCATCAACAATCTTCGGCAGTTGGGGACGATGACCCTGCTTTATGTCGAGGATTTCAATGGATGGCTGCCCAGGGCGTATGGTGACAGCATCTACTTCAGCCAGCGTCTGGAGAACAGCAAATACCTTAGCCGATCCAATAGGGCGATACTGTGCTGTCCGTCGTTCAAGCCCTTCAAGTTCGTGACTCACGGCCAGACATACGCCATGAAGACGCTTTATGACTGCAATGTCTATCGGCAGCCAATCACAGTGGTGGCGGGCGGTGTGGACTATCCGCAGAGCGTGCCGGTCTCCCGTTATCCCATGTACCTGGATTCCGCCCGTTCCGCCAACGCCAAGCCCGCGGAGCAGTTCTACTACCTGGAGGGCAACAGTTACATTTCGACAACCGGTGCGGTGGCGAATGCCGCCCACCGCAATGACTGCGTGAACACCGCGCTTGCCGACGGACATGCGGGCGGCCTGGGCAAGTCGGATATGACGGACAGCAAGATTCGCTATTACCTGAACCGTTCCAACATGGCCATGAAGTCAAACTACTGAGGTGAAGATGAGACGACATTGGATTCCTGCGCTTCTGCTGTCCATGAGCCTGCTGGGCGGTGAACTGTTCCATTTCGACTTTTCGCGAATGGAGGGCGGGACATCCGTCCCCGCCGTTTTGGGGGATTACCAATGCGTCTCGGACGGCGTACACATGGTCATTGAGCATGGGGCCTTGCGCATTGCCCCAGCCGCCAACATCTATGTGACTGGCGATTTTCCCCGTCTGGCGGACGAGTTGACCGTTTCCCTGTGGTTTTTGCGGAGGCAGCAGTCCTGGGACACGCCTTTGCTGATGCGCGGCAGTCACAGCGGGCCGATTGATTTTCTGGTGCAGTGCCGCTATGTCTATCCCGCGTTCTGCTACAAGAATCCGCTTGACCGCGGGCATTGGGAGGGGGTGTACGTCAACGGGCCGATTCCGCGTGACATGGGGTACGGCGACAAGGGCTGGATGGTCGGCAAAGGCCAGGCGCGCGCTGACGTCTGGAACCATTTGCAGGTGACCTTCTGCCGCGGAGAGTGCAAAATCTACCTGAATGGCTCGCTCCTTTGCCACAATGTCAGTGACTGTCAGACGCTCTCCAGCACCTCCGACCGCATTTACCTGGGCTCCGAACGTCTCTCCCCTGCCAGTCCAGTCGGCTATCTCACTGGCGACTTGCTGATGAATGACCTGCGGCTTTTCGACCAGGCGCTGGATGAGAAGTCGCTTGCCGCCATTCATCAGCGGGAAAAGGAAAAATATCCGACAAAGGCTTTGAAACTGGAGGCCTGCAATGCGTATCCCCCAGCGCCGAACTATGACCCCGATTTCCGCATCAAACTGAGGAGGACGGCGGATTACGAAGCCAATGTGCTGCCAATGCTGGACAAGGCGGACAAGCCGAAGACAGCACAGGCGCGCACCATTGTGCGGAATGGCGCCAGGATTTTGGAAATCGGCGGAGAGGAGTTCTTTCCGCTTGTGCTTTCACCGGCGGGCGGGCGTGGCGCTGCCAAATTGACCGCCAATGTCCGGGATTTTGCGGCGGCGGGAGTCAATCTGGTGAATCTGGGCGTCCCCACCGAAAAATGCTGGAAGGGGATTGGAAAATACGATTTTTCGGCATTGGATGAACGGGCCGACGCCATTCTTGCCGGCAATCCCCAGGCCAGGCTGATGGCTTGGATTATGCTGCGTCCGCCCACGGGCTGGTTCCCGAAGGAGTTTCCCGATGAGATTGAGCAGAGTTGGCAGGGACGGCAGTTGAACCGCAACATCGGCGGCGGCCCTCTGGGGAGCGATTTCTGGCTGGAGCAGTCGGATGCCTTTCTAACCGCCTTGGTGACGCATATCGAGCAGTCGCCCTACGCCGACCGCGTGTACGGCTATCTTCCTGCTGGCGGAGAGTCTGGGGAGTGGTACTGGCCAGGCGGGGTCTATCAGATGGTTACGGGATACTCCCCCGCCACGGCAAGGTCCTTCCGCAACTGGCTGCGCACGGCATACCAGAATGAGGCGGCCTTGTGCCGTGCCTGGCGTCGTGAGGGGCTGACCTTTGACAGTGCGGAGGTCCCTTCGCCCGAGTCGCGTGAGCAGATGGGCGACCAGGACAGTTTCCTGGATTTGGAAAGACAACAGCCCATAAAGGATTTCCGCCGCTACATGTGCGACCGCACGCTGCTGGCCATCCGCAGGGCGGCGCAGACCATCAAGGGAAACTGTGGCGGCGGAAAACTGGTTTTCCTCTACAATGGCTACAGTTTCTTCTCCACCTCGAAGAAACTGTACAACAGCGGCCTGCTCATTACCGAAGGAGTGCTGGAGACCCCTGAAATCGATGTGGTCGTCACACCCGTCACCTACGACAGACGAAGGTGGCGGGAGTACGGGGCGTGCGTGAACCCGTGGGCTGCCTCGACCATCCTGCACGGAAAACTGCCTTGGCAGGAGGATGACCCGCGCACGCATTTCTGCATGACCGCTGCCGCAGGACGCTTTGACAGCGCAGCCGAGACCTCCGAGGTGTTCAAGCGTGACCTGGGGCTTGCCTTGACCAAGAACATCGGGAACTGGTGGCTGCTCTTCGAGCCGCACTGGTGCCACGACGAGACCACGATGGAAACCGTGGCTACCTTGCAGCGCATCGCCACCGCGTCGTTGAAGCATCAACGCGCATCAGCGGCGCAGGTCGCGTTCCTCTGGGACGAGCAAAGCATTCTGGATTTGCAACGCATCAGGGGAAATTTCTTCTCGGATTTCTCCTCTCTGGCCTATCAGGGGGCGTTCCAGATGGGGGCGCCAGCGGATTTCCTGCTGAGCGGCGATTTGGAGAACCCCGCCTTGCCTGACTATAAACTGTACGTGATGCTGAATTTCTATCGGGTCACTCCGCGTCTGCGGGCGGCCATCGAGGCCAAGGCGAAGAAAAACCACGCCGTCGTCGTGTGGTGCTACGCGCCTGGCTATCTCACGGAACAGGGGCGAAGCGTGCAGTCCATGTCTGAACTGACGGGGATTCGTCTGCGGGAGATGTCTGGACGTTCCCGGCGCAGTCTCACCATCTCCGACCATAGCCACCCCATTGCCAGGTTCATGCGCCGCAATGGGCCATCCTACGAAGTGGCGCCCGCCTTTGCCGTCGATGACCCGCAGGCGACCATTCTGGGGACAGCCGGCGCCCCTGCATTGGCAGTGCGTGAATATCCCCAGTGGCGTTCGGTGTATTCGCTGCTGCCGTTGGACAAGGAGTTGCTGATGGGATTGTGCGATTATGCGGGAGTCCACGTTTACAGCAGGGAATGCCATTTCCTGAGCGTCAATGACGGTTTTCTGATGCTTCACACCAACTCGGACAAACCGACCACGATTAACCTGCCTGGCGTCTATAGGGTCACGGACTTGTATGCGGGACGCGAAATCTCCGCCGCCACCGCCGAATTCCCGATAGAGGCTCCTGCGGGGACAACCCTTCTGTTCCAACTGGACCGTCTGCGCTGACCGCTATTGCGGGAACAGGACGCGGAAGCCGACATCCGAGGGGAGGTGCGGAGTGTCGTCGGACTCGTGGAGCGGCAGATAGCGTCTGCTGGCGGCGAAACTGGCCCCCTTGATGACCCAGAGGCCGGGAGCGCAGGGGGTGTCCGTCCATTCCCGGACATTGCCCGCCATGTCGGCGGCTCCGTAGATGGAGGTGTCCTTGGGAAAGGAGCCTGGAGGTGCGGCCAACTGGTAAGTTGCGTGTGCCTGAAGGTTTTCAAAGGTATAGGAGTATTGCGTGACGAAAGTGTTTCCCCAGGGGTAGAGCCGCCCATCTACGCCGCGCGCGGCCTTTTCCCATTCATCGGCGGAGGGGAGTCGGCACGGGCGTTTGCATTGCCGTCCGAGCCAGGCGCAGTAGGCGGAGCAGGAGTCGTGCGTGACACCGGTGACGGGGGTTTCCCAGGTCACGCAGGAATGCAGTTTCCCCTGTTCATCCCAGGCCGGCTGCGGCGGCTGGTCGAGGGCGAATTGGAGCATCGGCAAATGTTCGGCGCGCCGGGTGGCTGGAAGGCTCTTCCAGAACTGGAAATACTGCCGATAGGTCACTTCGTGCTGCCCGATGAAGAAGGCCGGCAGTTCGGTGGGGACGCTGTTGACTCCCAGCAGCGCCTCCCCTGCGGGCACATAGACGGTTCCCTGCGGAATGACTTCAGGCAAAGGCAGGTGGATGCTGCGGCGTTCCCCGTGGCTGAGATGCAGAGGGTAGTACACAGGCGGTGAGCCTGGCGGCTCCAGGGTGCAGAGGTAGTCCCCCTTGGAAAGCTGGAAATCCAGCAGGGGGGTGACGTCTTCTATGAGGGGGAGAGGGTCAGCGGTCAGTGTGCCGTCCGCCTCGGTTATCAGACGGGCGAGACGGAATGGGACGCCTGGTGGGGAACTGTCCAATTCGGTCAGGCAGCAGATGCCCCGCCTGGCGTGCTCCGCGCGGATGATGGCGGTTTGGAGTTCTCGCGGAATGTTGTCCTGGCTGGCGCCATAGACGGTTTGGATTTTGGAGATGATGCGCGGGATGTCATCGAATCTGCCGTCCTGCACTGCGAATTGCAGCCTTTGGCGGCATAATTGGATGTGCAGGGTGCGCGTCTCCTTTTTCCAGGGGGAGACGCTGGTCAGTGAACTGAGCAGGAGTTCCGCGCTGTCAAAGTCGTTTTCGATTTCGCCGTGCATTTCCGCCAGCCTCCGTTCGGTGTCAGCCGTCATGGATTGGGCGTATGGCTGTTTGGCCAACAGGTAATTCTGCTGTCGGGTGGCGTGTTCGAGGCTGTTGCGCGCCCGCAGCATCACCGACTGGTACATATACATGTTGATGAGGTAGAGAAGCCAGAGGCTGAGGAGGAATGTCAGGATGGTGGTGACCGCAATGCCGGTTTTCACCGGATTGCGGCGCAGGGTATGGCGCAGGCTGGTCAGGACGTCGCTTTGAAAGGCGGTGACCCGTCGCTCTTCGCGGTAGGCGTAGATGTCGCGCAGGAGTTCGGGGACGGTCTGGTAGCGGTGTTCGCGGTTCAGGGACATCGCCTTGAGGATGATGGCCTCCAGTTCCCGCGGGAGGTCCCGTCCGGTGGTGAACTGCCGCGGATGCGGATAGGTGGCGAGCACCACGGACTCAAGGATGTCGTCCTCCGTCTCCTTGTCGTAGAAGGGATTGAAGAAGGTCATCAGTTCGTAGAGGATGACTCCCAGGGTATAGACGTCGCTTCGGACATCCAGCTGGGAGTTTTCCGCGCCCGCCTGTTCGGGGGACATGTAGCGTGGGGTGCCCGAGAGGATGCCGTCCATGGTCATGTTGCTGGCGGAGAGAGAGTCGTTTTTGCGGCTGGCGCTTTGCCGGCTCCGCGGTTTGGAATGGGGGTGACGCGGTGCGCCGGATTCGGCGTCATGGCTGACCTCGCGGACCAGTCCCCAGTCGATGATGGTGACTTCGCCGTAGTTGCCGACACGGATGTTCTCTGGCTTCAGGTCACGGTGCAGAATGCCCTTGCTGTGGGCGTAGGCAACGCCCTGGCAGAGTTTGATGAAGATGTCCAGGCGTCGGGCAAGCGTGAATTCCCAGGTGTATGCGGGGTTTTGCAGGGCCAGCTGACTGATGACGTGACGCAGGGAGTCACCGCGCAGCTGCTTCATCGTAAAATAGACGCCCCTGGTGGGGCTGACGCCCAGGCCGTAGATGGGCACGATGTTGGGGTGCTCCAACTGGGCGGCTGCCCGCGCCTCCCGCACCATCCGTTCCAGCTGGTCTTGGCGGGTGCTGTACTCCCTTTGCAGGGATTTGACGGCGACTGTGCGTTTCAGCACACGGTCAAACGAGGAGGCCACCTGTCCCGTGGAGCCTTTCCCTAACGAGGAGACGTCCTCCAATGGCGGTTCCTGCACCACCATTTCCAGTCCCAGACGGGTCATCTCCTGCTGGAGAAAGCCGGATATTCCATCCGCTTCCCCGCCTGTTCCCGGGAGTGGGTTGGTTTCCTGGTCTGTCATCAGGGTGTGCGGGCGCTACAACGTGGCGGCCCCGAGGAATTTATTGAAGGCCTGGGTGGAGACGATGGCGTCGAGAGCGGGTTTGGCCTTCATGCAGAGGTCGTGGTCGTCGGAGACCAGCCAGTAGAGGTCGTCCGCCCGTTTGTGGTGGAGCACATAGTCGATGATGTAGTTGTCGGCGTTGTGTTCCTCCTGGCTGCGTTTGGCGAAGATGATGTCCACGTTGGGGAAGCGCTCCACGGTATTGCGGAGAGGGTCATTGCCGTCATAGACAACCTTGATTTTACGGAAACGCCCGCCTATGCTGATGCACCTTCTGTTGAAGGCAAGCCGCACTTCCGTGTTATTGCCTTTGCGCTCGTTGATGAGCCGGTTCCAGTAATCGGAGCGGCGGATGACATTGTAGGCGTCCAGGAAGATGGTGACCTGCGGCATCTCGGGGCGATTGGACAGGTCGAGGATTTCGGGAATGTCGCCTGGGATGCGCTGGCGTGGCGGCATGACGTGCTGCTCCAGGCGGAGGTTGTGCCAGAGCCGCTCCTGTTCCGTGCTGGCGCTGTTGATTTCCGCAAGTTCCTGCGGCGTGAGCATGCCGATGACCTGGGCGCGGTTGGCGCAGTCGCGCAGGCGCAGCAGGAAGTCGGGCAATCTCTCGTCCATGGTCACGCCTTTGATTTTGGCCATCAGATGGTGATAGAGGAATGGCTGGCAGACTTTGTGCTCTTCGCCTCCCTGCTGCAGTTGGCCCTGCAGGGCCTCCTGCATTTTTTCAAGTTGTCGCAGCGCATGTTCTGTGTCGGGATGGACAACCAGAGCCTCCTGCACGGTATTCTGCAACTCTGCGTAGAGTTTGTCCAGAACGGAGAGTTTCTCGCGGAGGGCTGCACGGGTTCCGTGCAGTTCGTTGGACTGTCGCTGCACTTCCAGGATGTGCCTGGCCTCGAAGATGGCCTGTTCGACATCATCCTTGACCTGCTGGCTTTCGGTGAGCCATTCATTGTCCACACCCAGAAGGCGGCGGCGTTCCTGCGTGACGGCCTCGGTGAGCTGCTGTTGATGTTCGGATTGGATTCTCTGTAGTTCCTCCTCATGCTCATGGACGAGCCG
>JAFRLP010000629.1 GCA_017431185.1 Victivallales bacterium
GCAGAATTGACCCAGTTCAACCCAGAGGCAACCGCCCACCTGCGCAAAATCTTCCGGCAGAACAGCGCCGTTCCACCGCCGCGGATGCCCGAATGGCTGCATATCCCATTCGTCGGGGGACGGGAGCGCGGTGAAATGCGCAGCCTCATTGTCGAGGGCGGTCTGCACACGGTCTGCGAAAGCGCCAAATGCCCCAACCGCTGCGACTGCTGGAAACGCAAGACCGCCACCTTCATGATTCTGGGCGGAACCTGCACCAGATTCTGCCGTTTCTGCTCGGTTGACCACGGCAAACCCGCTCCCCCTGACCTGGAGGAGCCAGCCAAAATCGCCCGCAGCGTCACTTCGCTGGGGTTGCGCTACGTGGTCATCACCTGCGTCACCCGCGATGATTTGGCGGACGGCGGGGCCTCCCAGATGGCAGCCTCCGTCCGTGCCGTCAATGCCCTGCCAGGCTCCCCCAAAGTGGAGGTGCTCTGTTCGGACTACGGCGGGGACCTCGGCTGCGTGGATACCGTGCTGGCCGCCCGCCCCGTAGTCTATGGGCACAACCTGGAGACGGTGGAGCGCCTGACGCCCGCCATCCGCAACCGTGCCGACTACCGCCGCAGTCTCGCGGTGCTGAACCATGCGGCGGAGGCGACGCGCGGGACAGGCATCCTGGTGAAGTCCGGCATCATGCTTGGTTTAGGGGAAACGGAGGCGGAGATTCGCCAGACGCTGGCCGACCTTCGCGACAACGGCGTCGCCATGGTGACCATGGGGCAGTATCTCCGTCCCACCCGCCGCAACTGGCCGGTCTCGCGCCTGGTGACGCCGCGTGAATTCGGCGAATGGGAGAGCATCGCCAGGAACGAGTTTGGCCTGCGCGCCGTCTGCGGCCCTCTTGTCCGCAGTTCCTACATGGCGGAAGAGGCATACGCCAGAGAGAGTTTCAGCAAGTCCATTTGACCATCACCCATTAACCATCGAAGCATCATGAAACAACTGCATGAACTGAAGAGCCTTGTCGAGTCACGCCGTGCCGAATGGGCGGAACTGGCGCAGAGCATCTGGAGCCACCCTGAACTGTCGATGCAGGAGCATTTCGCCTGCAAGACCCAGGTGGAGATGCTTCGTAAAATGGGCTACGAGGTGACCACCCCCTACTGCGGACTGGACACCTCCTACCGCGCCGAATTCGCCACGGACCCGAATGGTCCCGTGTTCGCCTACTGCTCCGAATACGACGCACTGCCTGGCATCGGACACGGATGCACCCACAACCTGATGTGTACCGCCACCATGGCCGCCGCCTACGCCACCAAATGCCTGATGGAAAAGGAGGGAGTCAAGGGAAGAATCGTCATTCTGGGAACGCCTGCGGAAGAGTATCTTGGCGGCAAATGCCTCATGGAGAAGGCTGGCTGCCTCAAGGATTTGACCGCCGTGATGATGGTTCACGGCAGTTGGCGCACCAGTCCCGACCCCGGCTCCACCTCCATCATGTCCTACGACGTGACATTCCACGGCAAGGCCACCCATGCGGCGGGCGCTCCCGAAAAGGGCATCAACGCGCTGGACGCCGTCATGCTGGTCTTCTCGGCGGTCAACGCCTGGCGCCAGCAACTCCCAGAGGACACCCGCATCCACGGGGTCATCACCCATGGCGGGGACGCACCCAACATCATCCCGCAGGAGGCCTCCTGCTTCTTCTATCTGCGCGCCTTCCGCGACGAATGGAACGCCCCCATGGTCAAGCGCTTCATTGACATCATCCACGGAGCCGAGCTGATGACCGGCGCCACGGCGACCATCACCGAGCATCAGCCGATTTACCGTGCCCGCAAGCCCAACCAGCCGATGAACCAACTCTACATCCAGGCGATGGAGGAACTGGGGCTCAAGGTCGAGCACCATCCCAAGCCAGGACGCGGCTCCACCGATTTCGGCAACTTCTCGCAGGTGCTGCCTGGCATCCACCCCTATTTCGCCGTCGCAGACCATCAGGTGCCAGGCCACTCCGTGGAATTGGCCGAGTGCTCGCGCTCGCAACTCGGTCTGGAGGGCGCCATGAATGCGGCCGCCGCCATGTCCTTCATCGGCTGCACCTATCTCACCAGCCCCGATTTCCGCGCCCAAGTCCAGAACGCCTTCGACGGGAAATAGCCATCTCCGACTGAAAACGGCCACATGC
>JAFRLP010000630.1 GCA_017431185.1 Victivallales bacterium
CCACGGAGATTCGCTGTCGGCATTTGAAGATCGACGCCGTGCTGAGCGGGCAGGGCGGAAAGATACATGCCTTGCGCGAGGTTTGCGCCGTCATGGGAGTGACTCCCGCCGAGTGCCTGTATGTCGGAGATGACCTCATCGATGTTCCGCCGATGCGGGTGTGCGGGCTGGCAGCCGTGCCTGCCGATGGCGTGATGCGTGTGCGCGCGGAGGCCGACTGGGTGCTTGAGCGCAATGGCGGGCATGGTGTGGTGCGTGAGGCCGTCGAGCGTCTGCTGGATGAACAGGGACGCCTGGAGGAAACGATTGAGAGGGCGTACCAACTCTACTGGTGCAGGTGATGAATTGGCTGCTTGTCATAGTTGGTGTCTTTGCGGCGAGCGTGCCTGGCTTTGCCCTTGACCTGTTTCGGGGCGATGGCGAGATGCGGGGATTGCATCTGCAGATGCAGTATCACGGGATGGCGGTGGAGTTAAACGGCGATGAGGCGGAAAAGCGTGGCAACATCGTGGAGATTCGAGGAGTGCAGGTTCGTTTTTCCCAACAGAATGGTGAAAATTCAGAGGGATACACGCTGGAATCTTCCTCTTGCCGTTGCCTGAGCACCCTTCAGGAACTGAAGAGCGATTCCTCGGTGAGCATTACGGGGGAGAATGGCTTTCGCGCCACCGGTTTGGGGTACGACGTGTTCTTTGAGCGGAAGGTGATACGCATCCGCTCGACAGTCAGGGTCATCCTTCCCAGGCAGAGGATGCGGGAGATGCTTCAGCGTCGGGAACAAAACGACGGCAGAGCAGTCCAAAGGAACAAAGGGCAAGAGAGTGTGCCCAAGGAGAATGTCCAATGAAAAAAATATGGCTGGGATTGTTTGGTGCGATGGCGTTGTGCTGGGCGAGTGTGGCGCAAGCCCAGGAGAGGGTTTCCGAGGAGGAGGTCAGCGTCGATGCCGACAGCATGGAGATGCAGATTGACGAGAAGGGCAACATTTTGGTTTTGGAGGGGAATGTGCGTCTGATGGATGCGGAGTGGTCGATGGAGGCCAACAAGATCATCATCCACATGAAGAAAGGCGGTCTGAATCTGGATGAACTGGCGAAGAAGGACCGGAAGGATTCGGAGAAAGAGACAGGGAAGGCGTCAGAAGGAGAGCCTGGCGAAAATGGGGAGCAGAGGCACTCCAGGGAGCAGGACGATGGCGGCATGTCCTTCAAGAGCGTGGAGGCGACTGGCGGGGTGGTGGTGCGCACACTGAAAGGGTCAGAGACCGCCTATGGCGATTCGGCGTTTTTTGATGGCGCGTCCCGCGTGGTCACGTTGCAGGGGGATTGCGAGATTCGCCAGGACAGGCATATACTTCGCGGGGAGAAGGTGGAGTTTGACATCAAGAAGCAGA
Organism: Victivallales bacterium; assembly: GCA_017431185.1. The sequence goes on from JAFRLP010000630.1 coordinate 1,394, forward strand.
CTTTCAAACTGACTTCGTTCAAGGGGCGGCTTTCCCTGAAGAAAGACGGGAACGGCGGGAATACCCTTGGCGGCCTGCTGGGAAGTGGCTTCAAGGACAAAGAGAAGGACAAAGGCAAGGACAAGGGTGCTTCCCCTGCGAATGGGCAGGGGGCGGGGGAGGCCGGACAGGAGAACTCGACCGAACAGGAGAAGAGGTGAGGGCGCATGGCTGACGGGGAGTCGAACATCCTATTGCAGGCGGAGGGGCTGGTCAAGGTGTATGGCGGGCGGCGTGTGGTGAACAACGTCAGCCTGTCGGTGCGTCCTGGCGAAGTCGTCGGGCTGCTTGGCCCGAATGGCGCCGGGAAGACGACCAGTTTCTACATGATCGTTGGTTTGATCCGGCCTGATGGCGGACAGATCTTTTTTCGCGGACAGGATGTCTCGCGGCTGGCCATGTATGAACGGGCGCGTCTGGGGATGGGGTATTTGGCCCAGGAGCCGTCCATTTTCCGCAAACTGACGGTGGCGCAGAATGTGCTGGCTGTGTTGGAGACCTTGGATTTGAGCCGTCAGGAGCGTCAGGCGCGTCTGGAGGAGTTGCTGGAGGAGTTGCAGTTGACCAGATTGGCGGGGCAGAAGGCGATGACCTTATCGGGCGGGGAGCGTCGCCGTCTGGAGATTACCCGTGCATTGGCGACCAATCCCAGTTTCATCATGTTGGACGAGCCGTTCGGGGGCGTTGACCCCATCAACGTCAACGAGGTTCAGAAGATAGTCGCCAATCTGCGGGACCGCGGTTTGGGGGTGCTGATTACCG
>JAFRLP010000631.1 GCA_017431185.1 Victivallales bacterium
GCCCTGCTGAAACTGCAGAGGGAGGAGGGGGAGCCGCCGCTTCCCGTGGCAAAACTGCGCAGGGATTGGATGCAGGAGGGGGACTTTGTGATGACGATGGGCGCCCCCTGGGGAATGTCGCGCTCCGTCTCCGTCGGCATCATCTCCTGCGCAAGGCGCTATCTTGAGAGCAATGGCAGATACACGCTCTGGTATCAGACCGATGCGGCCATCGCGCCTGGCAACTCGGGAGGCCCCCTCATCGACACGGACGGGCGCATCGTGGGAATCAACACTTTGGGGCTGCGGGGCGGGGGGAGTTTTGGCTTCACCATCCCCTCGCCTATCATTCTGGACGTGCTGGACAGAATTCGCCGGCATGGCGGCGTGAAGTGGGCCTGGTTTGGCTTTGAACTTCAGCCACTGCATGATTTTGACCGCAACATTGACTTCGGCTTTGAGGACGGGGTGATTGTGGCCAATGCGGAGCCAGGCAGCCCTGCCCGTCTGGCGGGCTTTGAACCCAATGACCGCATTCTGGCGGTCAATGGGCAGCCGGTGAATGCCCGCACGGAGGAAGAGCTTCCCGAAGTGCGTCGCCGCCTTGGCCTGATGCCCGCCGAGGTGCCTGCCCGGTTCCGCGTCATGCGCGGCGAACAGGAACTGACGTTGCTGGCCACGCCTGGCGAAAAGGGGCAGGTCGAGGGGAATGAGCTGGTTCTGCCACGCTGGGGGTTCACCGCCAAGTCCATCAACAAGTTCGACAATCCCTCCCTCAGTTTCTACGTGCCCGACGGTGGCGTGTTTGTCTATGGCCTGCGGGACCAGGGCAATGCCCTGCGGGCAGGACTGCGCAGGCAGGACATCATCTTGACCATCAACGGCCAGCCCGTCCCGACTCTGGAGGCGCTTTCCGGTCTCTACGATGCGGCGATGGCCAATTTGACCACTCAGAACACCATGGCCATCTCTTTGCTGCGCAACGGGCGGCGCATGTTTGTCGCGCTCAATTACGCCACCGAGGAGAAACCATAAAAATAAGGTTGACACGATGAGGAATATCCATAAAATACTGCTTTGGGCGGGACTCTTCACCTCAATATCGTACGCAGGGGAGGACGCTGACGCGCTCACCCGCCTGGCGGATAAACTCTCCCCTTCCTTTGTCACGGTGAAATGGACGGGCAAGGCGGACGCAAAGGGCGAAAACCCCATGCCAACCGCCCGCTTCCGCTGTCCCGCCTGTGGCCGCCTAGAGGACCGGGACGCCAATTACAACGACGGTTGCACCTCGGATTTCCCTGGCGTGCTGGTGGATTTCCCCGGCCAGGGGACGGTGGTGCTGACCAATGACACCCGCCTGTCCCCTGCCAATATCCGGTCCGTGGAGGCTGTCGCGGGCGAACGGCATTTTTCGTTGGCGCCGCATGCCTGGCTTCCCGAACAGGGACTGGTTCTTTTGAAGCCAGTCGGCTCTCTGCCAAATCTGCCTGTCGTCTCCTTTGGCAAAGCCGACCTCGGCAAGAAACTCTACTCCTTCCATTGCCTGGTGGAACCCGATGGAAGCCACCCCTGCGGCGTCAGGAAACTGGACTTTTCGCCGAGCGCCATTGACATGCGCACACGCAATGCCTACTCCAAGGCCACCCCAAATACGCTGGTGGTGGATTCCGAGGGGAGGGCGGTCACGTTTCTCACGGGGGGGCGTCTGCCCGCCTCCCCGTCCGCCCTCTCCTGTCCCGATGGTTGGCGTGTCCTGACGCGGGAGCAATTTGAGTCGCGGTTGTCTGACTTGAGGAAAAAGGTGTCGTCGGGAGTCTATGCCGTGACCATCCATCTGGAGCCGGATAAGCGGGCGATGACGGAGGAGGCTGCCAAGGACGCGCAAAAGCGCTATCGTCGGCTGACGGGAACGGACAATGAGACGGAAATCGACTCCGTCGGACTCCTGTTGCCGGATAATCGCATCCTGGTCTGCCGCGCTTTGATTCCCGAAATCACCGCCAGGCTCCACTCCGTCAGCATCCTGCTTCACGACGGGAAGCGGGTGAAGGCGAATTTCGCGGGAGCTTTTCGGTATTGGGGAGGCTTTCTGGCTGTTCCGGAGGAACCCCTGCCAGGCAAACCGGTGGAGTTCTCCACCACCTGGCCTGACACATTGGTGGACACCACCGTCTATTGCGCCGGGTTCCTGAACTATGGCAGCGGTTTGCAGACGGAGATGATTCCGGAGACTGCGCAAAAGGTGGAGCACGACCCTCTGGATCGCCCTGTCCTGCACAGCCTGGTGCTCAATTCCTGCGAGGAGGGGGATGCTTTGTTTGACCCGAATGGCCGTCTGCTGGCCCTGCGGATGCTGCGTCTGCGCGATGTGAAGCGCCATAACCTGTCGTCCGCCTCCTTGTCGGGTATATTGAAGGACGCGAACTCCATCGACCCCGAAAACATTCCGCGTCCCGAAAAGGAACGGGTGTTCTGCGTGTGGCTGGGGGTGACTGCCCAGGGATTGAACCGTGAACTCTCCCGCACCGCCGGCGTGGCGGAATTGACGGTCAATGGCCGACGCGGGGTATTGGTCACCGAGGTCGCAGCCGACTCGCCCGCCGCCCGAGCCCAGATTCAGCCTGGCGACATCCTGCTTTTTGTTCGCTTGACCGCTTCGGAGATTGCCATGCCGTTGAACGGCATGATGTTCCGCAGTCCCCAGATGATGGATGCGCCTTTCCCTTGGGCAAGGCTCTCCAGCATCCCTGAAAGGTATTTTGATGAGTTGCCCACTCCCTGGCCTCCCTTTGAAACTCCCTTCCGTGACTTTTTGCTTACGCAGGGGACTGGCTCGAAAATCGGGATAGGCGTGATTCACGAGGGAAAATTGACGGAGCGCGTCGTGACAGTCGAGAAGGCTCCGCTGTATTACGAGGCAGCCCCGCGGTTTGCCTCCAAATCCCTGGGGGCCACGGTGGCGGACTTGACCGCCGAGGTGCGTGAATATTTTCGGATGAAGGCCAGTGCGCCTGGCGTCATCGTCTCGAAGGTCACGCCGGGCAGCCCTGCCGCCACGGCTGGAGTGCGCCCATACGAAATCATCCTGAGCGTCAATGGCCAGGAGGTGCGCTCGACGACCGATTTCGCCTCCGCCATCGCCATGCGCAATTCCCTGGAACTGGTGGTGCGCCGCCTCAACGATGACCGCGTGGTCAAGGTGACGCTGTCTGCATCTCGGTAGATTGCCGAAAAATTACGCCGACAAAAGGGTACCTTGACCGATTTGCAGAGTTGAGCTAAACAAAAGACGTTAGATTGGCCAGGTTTTCTTGCCAGTCTAAAAAGAATGTGGTCGGGAAAACTTGCTATTTTGACACTACCGGCTGATTTCGAGCAGGAGGCAGGTCTCGTCGCAGTTGGCGCGTTTGGGGCATGCCAGGCAGTCGTTCTGCACCTTTTCGGGAAAGCGCATGATGCAGACAGGCGTGAATGCCTGGCGCTGGAACAGGCGCGGGCGCATGGTGAGGGTGAAGACGCGCTTGGCTTGACGGGATTTGGCCAGTTCGACCGCCGATTGAATCAGTCGGGACCCCAGGCCCTTTCCATCGTAGTCACGGGCTACTGCAAGAGAGCGGATTTCGCACAGCCCATCCCCAAAATCCCGCAGGGAAACGACACCGACGACTTTGGGCTCCGCTGTCACGGCAATGCGGAAATTGGCCAGTTGGCGTCGGATGTCCTCCTGGCTGCGGGGCAGAATCAGTTTTTGTTCGACGAAGGGGAGGAAGAACTCGGAGATGGCCGCGATATCCGTCTCCTCGGCGGCGCGGATTTGAACCTCTTCCTCTTCCCCAGTGTATGCTCCGATGGCGCGGAAGCGGTTGTAGCGGTCGGCCTTTAGCCTGTCGCGGGTCAGATGCTCCAGTTCGTGCAGTTGTTCCAGAATGGCCTTCTTGAGATTGGCGGCCATGGCGCCGTAATCGGTATGGGCCCCGCCAGGCGGCTCCGGCACCACCCCGTCCGCCACATGGAGCTGCATCAGGTCTGCGCTGGTGAGTCTTAGCGCGGCTGCGGCTTTGGGGCTGTCCGAGTCGGAACGCCACAGGATGGCGGAGCATCCTTCGGGCGTGATGACCGAATAGTAGGCGTACTGGAGAACCAGCAGGCGGTTGGCGGTGCAGAGCGCCAAGGCCCCGCCTGACCCCCCCTCGCCAGTTATGACGCTGATGACGGGAACGCCCAAACCAAAACTGTCGCGGATGCAGGTGGCGATGGATTCGCCGATATGGCGTTCCTCCGCGCCGATTCCTGGATAGGCCCCCGGGGTGTCCACCAGGCAGATGATGGGGCAGTTCGCCTTGTCTGCCAGTTTCATCAATCGCAGGGCCTTGCGGTAGCCCTCTGGGTTCCCGCTGCCGAAATTGGCCTCGATGTTCTGCTTGAGGTTGCGCCCCTTGCGCGTGGCTATGAGCATGACGGGACGGCCATCCAGTTTGGCGAAACCGCCGACAATGGCGCGGTCATCCGCATAGCGGCGGTCCCCATGCAGTTCCAGAAAGTCGCTGAATATCCGTTCCGCCAAATCAAGGGGATAGGGACGTTGCGGATGACGCGCCAGCTGCACCTTGTCCCAAGGGGTCAGGTGGTCGAAGATTTTCTGGCGCAGGGCGGGCAATTTGCTTTGCAGCATCTCCAGGGCAAGGTCGGTGTCCTGTCCCGTCGCCTGGCAGTGTCGCAGATAGTGCTCCAGGCTTTTCTGCACGTCGTGCAGAGGCTGTTCAAAATCCAAGGTGGTGGGCATGATATGGTGTAGTGGGTAGCAAGGGCGTACCCGCCCTTGTCAAGCCACGGGACGGCGCGCCCCGTGTGTCATTCGAGAATCAGAACCTCGGTGGGAGCGCGTTTGGCGGATGGATTGGGAATGAAGTCGTAGAGTTCTTCCACCTCGTCGTTGTTCATGCGGACGCAGCCAAGGCTGGAGGCGGTGCCGATGCTGTCGGGTTCGGTGGTGCCGTGGATGCCGAACCCGCGCAAGGCCGGGTCGGTGTTCCCTGTGGGCTGCAGGCCCATCCAGCGCGGCCCCAGGATGTTGCGCGGGTCGCCGTAGGGGATGTTCTGTCCCTCGTAGGTCCAGGCTGGATGAAGAAGTTTGTTCTGGATGACGAATGTGCCGGGCGGGGTGCGGTTCTGGCGTCCTGTCCCGATGCGCCATATCCGATAGAGTGCGCCGTCCAGATAGAGCGCCAGCAGAAAATGGCTTTTGGAGACGGTGATTTTCCACTGTCCTGACAGGCATTGGAAGACCTGGCCGGGGCGGATGAGCGAACTGGTCCTGCTCAAGGTGTTGATGCGTTGCAGGCCACCCACCGTGGTATGGTTCGCCTCGGCAATGCGGGAGAGCGTGTCGCCTTTGACCACTGTGTGCGGTCTCTTTTCGGGGCAGGGCGCCGTGGAGTTCATGAATATGGCATTGGCGCGATCGATGATCTGGGCAATGGCTTGCCAGCGTCCGTCAAACTCCTGGCAGCCGATGCCGGACAGCAGTTGCCTGGCGGATTCGCGGGCGGCCAGCGGGTCGTTTTCCAGCAGTGTCGAAAGGCGCGCCAACTCTGCGGCCAATTCCTTCGGGAGCGGCGCAGCCTGCGGCACGTTGGGCTTGGGGCGCGTGGCCGCTGGCGGATTGGCAGGGGCTGGCGTGGCCGAATAGGGCGGGGTGTTCGCAGGAACGCCGGGCAGGGATGGGGGAGCCGGCAGGTTGGGCGCTGCCGTGACGAATGCCGGCACGGGCTCTGGCTTCTTCTCAAGCGAGAAGAACGGCGAGACCAGCGCCCGCCACAGCAGGAACAGCAGGCCCAATGCCAAAAGCGCGCCGATGAAAATCAGTGGGTATTTGTAGTACCAGTACATCGTGTGTCTCCACAGGGTGAGGTGCATTTTGCATTGACTCCATAAATATAATGCCAGACTGCGGTTTATCCAGTTGGTAAATTGCGTTTTGCATGGTATAGTATTTCCTTTGGTAATCATTGGGCCGTTCCTTGTCCTTTCAGGAGTGACTGCTGATGTTTTTTGTCTTTACACTGATGGTGGTCGCCATGAATGTCTATGACTGGTGGCGCCTCTGTCGGGCGTTCATAGGAGGTCATACGTTCTGGTCAGTGACAATGCTGCTGGTGGTGCTGGGGCTTACCGTCGCCCCCGGACTGCTGATGGGGATGATGCGCCCCAGTGACCTGCGAGGCTGGCTCATCCAGTGCTGCTGGATTTGGCTGGCCCTCTCCTTCATGATGGCGTGCGTCTTTCTGGTGACGGACTTGTGGAATCTGGGAGAGAATCTGCTGTATATCGCCCGTCGTCCGTCTGGAACGGTCCTGCGGCTCCAAATACCTCCGCTGTGGCAGGGGATTGCCGCCCTGGCCTACATGGCGGTGGCGGTCATCTGGGGACTGTGCGAGGCCCACGCCATTCGCGTCAAGGAGATTGTCGTGGAGTCGCCGAAGGTGCCCGCCGACGTCGGAGACTACCGCATTGCTCTGGTGAGCGACCTGCATCTGGGACCTGCCGCGAATTTTGCCAGGGTGCGCAAAACCGTCCGGTTGGTCAATGAGTGCCAGGCCGACCTGGTGCTCTCCGCAGGCGATTTGATTGACGGCTTTGGCAGACGCGAGCAGCGAATGGCGGAGATTCTCCGTGCATTCCAGTGCCGTTCCGCCCGAAAACTGGCTGTGGAGGGCAACCACGACGTCTATTCAGGGATTGACCACAGCAGGGAGATGCACCGTCTGGCAGACCTGGAACTGCTGGAGGAGGCGGGCACGTTGCTGGACGGGTGGCTCTACGTCCACGGTGTGCTTGACCCAGGGCACGGCGGGCGTCCCATGCCAGGGCAGGCGCGCCACTCCTCCACTCTCCCCGTCCCTCCTGACGGCAGTTTCTCCCTCCTTCTGGAACATCGCCCAGAACAGTTTCCCGGACAGCCGGTGTATGACCTGAGCCTTTCGGGGCATACCCACGGCGGACA
>JAFRLP010000632.1 GCA_017431185.1 Victivallales bacterium
CCCATCAGGCGCAGCATCCCTATTCCGATGAGGCTGGAGATGTAGGACTCCGCGCCAAACCATTTCAGCGGGATGGAACCGATGAACGCCAGAATCAGCCCCATCAGAAAGCCAATGAGCATGACGATTCCCAGTGCCTGCGGGCCTGCCTTGTAGATTTCCCCATACACATCCGACCACTGCATCCGCGCTTTCCTGGTGAAAAGCCGTTTCAGGGCAATCACGACGCTGCCGATGAAGGCCATCCAGGCGATGAAGGCTCTCCAATAACTCTTAAGAAAGGCTTTTGAGCATTCCCGCAGAAAGGCTATTGAGCGTCCTCGCCATGTCAACGGATTCTCCTGGGGCAACGATTGCACTGGCGTGGCAACGGCCAGTTTGAGCATTTCGCGTACCCCTTCTGGCAGTTTGTCGGTATTGGGGGGAGGCAGCCCCCGCGCCTCGCATTCCCGATGCAGTCGATACAGGAAGGCTGCCAGAAAGGTGCCATAGCCAGTCAAGCCATCCACTTCAACCGTCACCGAGGAGACTTTATCCGGCAACAGTGACTTGTCGGACAGTTGGGCTGGCGGTTGTCCCCAGTTTCCCGATATGGTCACGACGCATTGGCTCCCGTCGTCGGGTCTTGCGATAGACCATTGTGCAGTTTTTTCAGCCTCAGTAGCCATGTTTGGAATCTAGAAGGAGTCTTCTGGTTGGTCAGGCAGTTTCTGCACATTTTCCCACAGCGTTTTCATCTGAAGGGTGAGGTGCGCCAGACCGCACAGCAGTTTCAGGGGGACATTGAGCGCGTTGATATAGTCGTCAATGAGTTTTCGGGAGATGATGGCGATGCGTTCCGCATGTTTCATCAGCGCCTCGGCCTGGGGTTTTGACCAGGCGAGCAGGGCGTCCCTGCATCCTTCCAGATGGGAGAGCATCTGAGCCAGAAGCCCCAGCACGCTGATGACGGCCGTGCCGTATTCCGCAGGTAGTGCGCGTCCCATGAAGGAAATCCATTTCTCGATGAACCGGTTGACCTCCTTGATGAGCGCCTCCACTTCCGCCAGCAGGTCATAGAGCCGTGCGTCGTCTGGAAGGGTTGCAAGCGTCTCGTCATCCAGGCAAGTGCGGGGGAATTCTTCCTGGGGCAGACGGTGGACTGCGGAGTCCGCCACGCGGTTCTGTTCGTCCAGAAAATGGTCCATTTCCTCGTCGGAATAAGGCTGTGGCTGAAGCCAGCTGTGCATGATGTTTCCGCCCGGCGGCACGGCTGCGGAATAGACCAGGTCCATCACCTCGGGATCAACGATCTTCCGCAGTTCCTTCTGGATAAGTCTTTCCCGTGCAGGCAGATGGATATATTTCTTCAGCAGGTCGAAGTAACTCATGACCATCTTGTCACGGAGGGTCAGCCACTCCTCCCACTGCTGGACATTCCATTTCGTGTAGTCGTACTCTTTCATCGCCAACTCTTTTCCTTTGGCAATTAATATACACTCTGTCATTTATTTTGCCAACCACCACGGTCTATCAAAAACTGCCGATTCGGAGAACGAATCCAAACAACAAAAACAAGCCAATCAAAATATCCGTTAAGTCGTCTGTCTTAGCATATCAGCGCAAGGGCTATAATGAACCAACCGTACAGAGCCTGAGGGCACTTTATGTTCGGATAGAGGCTAACCAATCGTTCGGCTCCTCTTATCTCATGAAAATACTGCAATGCTCTGAGCGGACGACACGATGCTTGCGGGCAAAGCTAAAAGAGATGAATGTGATCATGCCAGTCACTGGAAACGGCAAAGGAATATACCGTTTCAAGAATGCGGGGGAAACTAACGGATGGGGAGCAGGAGGTGGCTGGGGTGGCGGGAGTCGTGGAAGATGTCCTGGCGGGAGAGCAGGTATTCGCGCCCCGTTTCGTCCTTGGCGCCAGTGTTGAGGTTGCGCACGTAGGCGGGGAAGTCGCTGAAGGTGACCGTCAGGCGCAGCCTGTGCCCGGAAGGCAAGCGGCAGGCGATGCTCCAGAGCGAAACATGGAGTTCGCGGATTTGCCCTGGCGAGGCCGGCTGTCCCGTCTGCTGGTCGTGGTAGGAGGCGCGCATGACCCCATCCGCCAAGTCCCAGGCAGAGCCATCGGGATGAACATCGACGAGTTTGACGGCGTAATCGGTGTCAGGCGTCGAGGTCGCCGCATACAGCACCAGCGTGACCTCTCCCGCCAGTTCCAGCGGGGTGGTCAGCGGCTCAGTGGTGTAGCAGAGGACATCCGTGCAGAATTCGGTGTCGTTCTGGAGTTGGGGGCCGCCGCCCTCGATGGCGGCGCGTCCACCGCAGGAGGGTACAGGATTGCCCGGGTCATAGATGCAGGTGTCGGGGAGTTCTCGTCCCTCTGGCGGGTCAGGCGAGAGCGCGCCATGCCCGCGGGAACTGTTGGCGAGCCCGTCGCTGTGCAGGAAAAGCGGGATTTGCCGGGTTTCAGGCGGTGGCCAGGAGGGGGCGGTGCGCCATTCGTTGGCCCCGTACATATAATACGTGACGGCGGGATGCGCAGCGGAGGTGGCTCCCGTGAGTTTTGCCAGCAGATATTCGCGACGGATCGGGTCGAGGTATTTCTTGCGGTCAGGCAGCGGAGTCTCCGCGGGCAGGCTGCCAGGCGCGACGGTGGCGGAGTGGCTCCACGGCCCGATGAGCAGGCGGGTTTCTTCGCGCACACGGGCATTGGAGTGATTCTTCAAGGCGGTGAATATAGCCAGGGTACTGGCCTGGGAGACATCGTACCAGCCTGTGTGAAGCAAGGCGGGAACCGTGAGCAGCGGGGCATATTGGGCGAAATCCAGGATTTTCCAGGTGTCGGGCTTGAGCCAGTCACGCCAGTAGGGCACTGCGTCCTGGTCAACCAGTGACGGCATTTCAGAGACTGGCAGGTGCCGCAGCAGCTGCTCGTAGTCAATCGGCTTCTGCTTGCTTCGTGGTTGGCGTCTCTGCCAGAATTCCAGTGCCCATTGAAGATTGTTGCGCAACGGGAACACGCCGTTGACGTGCGCAGGCCCGCTGTGGTCACTGCATGGGCAGG
>JAFRLP010000060.1 GCA_017431185.1 Victivallales bacterium
GCATCCGCGACGGACGAAAATATCACAAAGGCTTTTTCCCCTTGGCAAAACGGGGAAACACAGCCTTTCTATAATGTAATTGTTTTTATATCAGCAGATTGCAGGAGAGTGGCGGTCGCTGTCGAAGTCAGGAAGTCTGAAGGTACATTTTCACCTTCAGAGAATCGGGGATGCAGGGGCGGCACTTGACGCCTATGCCGGAAACCCCGTATCGTGCGGTGGAGAGGACAAGCTGCGCACTTTCCGTCTCGCCGATGGCAACATCAAGCGTCTGCTCCCTGTACAGCCTATCAGGGGAACCGGCCCTGCGGAACACGTGCGTCAATGAGGAGCGGGCGAACCCTGCGCTCAAACTGACTCCTTTGGCAGCAATCCCCTCTGTGAAACTGGCATCCCCCACTCTTCGGGCACGGAAGACCAGGGATTCGACCTTTTTGGCGAATTGCAATGCCATCTGCACTTGGGGCTGGCCATCAAGGATTTCAAAATACTGCGTGTTAAACACATTTCCCCAGTGGCCTGTCGGTTCAAAGAAACCCAATGCACCGACATAGACCAGTTGGGCGTAGCGGTCACGCACGGAGTAAAATGACATCAATGCCGGCAGATAGCCTTCGGTTTCCCTGACAAGCTGATTTCGGCGGTCAGCGAGACTTTTCCTGTGAAAGACGAATGCGCTGCCCCATTGACGGCTGTTTTGATTTGCGTTCCATGCACGGACAATGTACTCCTTGCTGTCTGAATAAAGCCTTGACGCCTCCTCCAGGCTCCGCTCCGCCTCCTCAACGGAAATCAGTGCCATCGCCTGGTCGATGACCCGCAACTGACGCACTTTCAGTTCAGGGGTGCCGTCCTTTAGCAGCAACATACGTCCGATGACGTTAAGACCGCCGGGAACAAACAAATCCCTCTGGTCTTCATCGCGGAAAATCACCCCCTCGCTGCCTGCGGCCGCCGTAACATTCCGTCCTTTTACGGTGAATGAAGCCGTATAGGAATCTGGCCTCTCCCCCGTGCGGACCATCCATGAGCCGTCCCCATATTCTGCAAGGATGGTATCGCCGTCCGGCCATTGCCATGCCACCGCCCGATTAGCCGGAGTCAACTGCATGATATCCAGCCCTAACGTAGTGAAATCCATCATCTGGACAAATTTGGACAGAACAATCTCCCCTTTCCACCGAAAATGAGTCAATGCGTCCTTCTGTTCCGTGAAGCCAGGCAATCCCGGCCCTTTTTGCGTTGAAAGCGGCTTGGCCGACTCATAATCGATCGGCATGGTCTTCCCCTCAATGGATTCAACCGCCGTGGGAATAATCTTTTGGGATTTCGCCGTCTGCCCTTTGTTCAGATAGGTTTGCGTTTTGCACAGCGGCGGATTCTTTGTTTCCGCGGCCGTAAGCGCAAACTGCATGGCGACTGCCGCCAATGCCCATTTCCTCATCATCATGCCTCTCCAGTCCGATAGGGGGGGTATCCTTCGGCAATGGCTTCCGCCGATTCGCCATCAGAAACGACCGCCTTGTCCAACATCACCTCATCAAAGCGCCTTATAGTGCAAAGCCACAGGCTTTGCCTTACTCTCGTTGTTCCATGTCTCCGGCAAATCCGCATAGTAAATCGTGGTGACATGACCATCTCCAAAGGCCATATTCGTCTGTGCGGTTCCGTGACGGACAAACGAAATCCCGTAAGGGCAATCTCCTCCGTATTTTGTAAAAAAGCCGCTGCCAAGCAAACCGGAATAATAGCCGATGTGCAACAGTGATTCTTTTTCTCCCGAATAACGGAATTCCGAGTTGGCGTTCCCACCGTCGCTCAATAGGGCGAGACGCGATACGCCATTGAGAATCTGCCACCTGCTGGCAAAAATCTTCACCGCGTTGTTGCCAGGCCCTTGAGCCAGAATGCTGTAATAGGAGACATTCGCGTTCAAGCCGTAATCTCCCTCGCTTCCAGGAGCCTTTGCCCGTGCACACCAAAACGGCAGTTTCCCCCTGGAGTGCTCCGTCAGTTTCCCCGACCCGATATATCCCTGGTCAACAATGATTGTCGGCCAATGGATTTTTTCTTCAGAACTTCCATCCTGACATTGGTAAGAACGCAAGTTCGCGGCGGGCGCGTAACCATCATTGCTGTCAGAATAACTGCAAACTGCCAGCCAAAGCTGTTTGAGATTCGACTTACAGTTCACATCCAGTGCCTTCGCCCGCGCCTTGCTCAATGCGGGCAGCAACATCGAGGCCAACACGCTGATGATGGCGATGACGACCAACAACTCAATAAGAGTGAATGATGCCGAATGCCTTTCGCCAGAACACGCCGGGAAATGTCTTGCAAACAACCGCATTTTCATTTTGGCTCTTCTCCTTTTGCTGATTGGGTGCTTTGCATCTTATTGAAATACGGCTGGAAATGTTTACGCATCGCCGCGTAGAAATCCATTGACGTGCCATGTTCCAGCACATCGCATAACTCCAGATGCTCCTCCCGCACTTTTTGCCAGAACGCCTGGTCATGCGCCTTGGGGTATTTGAAGAAATTCGCCATGACCTCTTGAAACTCTCTCATCCCGCGGTTGCCTGACATCTTCATCAAATAGGTGTGGAACTCGGCGTCGGACGCAGCATTGGCAAAGTTTCCCGCGATTTGCCGAAGAGTCCGAAGCTGCTCTTTGGTTTTGCGCATGTAAATCCATTCGCACATGCCGAGTTCCAACGCTATCCGCATCTCGATAAAATTCTGGCGGTCTTCGTCGCAGAATAAATTGGTGCTCGCTATTTTACTGAAGGACAAAAACGGGTCAGGTCTCCGAAGCGCTGTCCCGCGACGCTTGCGGGGTTCAAGCACACCCAATGCCTTCAAACGGCCAATCCCCTCCCTTACGCTCAAACGACTGACTTGCAGTTCCTGCGCGATTTCCTCTTCTTTCGGCAGCAAATCCCCCGGCTGCATCGTCCGATTGCGAATGAAACGAATCAGACTTGTTTCCACGCCATCGGCCAATGTCGAGGTCATGACTGGCTCAAAAATCA
>JAFRLP010000633.1 GCA_017431185.1 Victivallales bacterium
GCATCCAAGGCAAGCTGTTGACAACAATGACATTCTTGAAATAAACCCTAATTAATGCTCTTGGAACACTTGCTTTGAGCAAGGGAAACAGAATAACGACCTATGATATTAGGGTGATTTTATGACGTGAAAATCTGTGGTGATTGTATTCAAGAATGTTATCCAGCAAATCGAAGTTCCTGTAGAGGGAACCCATCAGCACGACCATTCCTTTGCCAAGCGGACGCGCCAGGCAATAGGGATGCTCGACGCCCTGCTTGTCATGCTGGGTGAGCAGACTGCGCCAGGATTCGGGGTGCGCGGGCGCAAAGTAAACGGGAGGGGTGGTCTTCAGGGACTTGCGCAGGTCGTTAGGCATGGTGGCGAATGATTCGTCGAGGAAACTGACGGTCCGACGGCTGCCGTGCGCCCTTTCCTCGCATCCCATGCGAAACAGCTCGTCGCGGAACTGCTCGTGAAGCCTGCCCACCCAGAAATAGGAGAGAAGAAGCGCCACGGCCCCCTTCTGGATGGCGGGCGCCAGTTTCTGGTCGAAGAACTGCTGGGAGAATGGGTTTTGGTAAAGTTCCAGCACAATGAGACGTGCGTCGGTGAAGTCGGCATGTGCCTCGGCGTCACTGGCGTCCTTGAAGTGTTCTGTCTGCCAGCCTCGTCTGGCCAGGGTGCTGTGGTTTGTCTCGAACCAGGTGAGGCCCTGGTATTGTCGGCTGATCCAGATGAGTTGTTTGCCTGGAACGGTGTTGCCGGTGAACAGCAGGCTGGCGCCCGAATAGACATCGTGGTACGAGGGAAAGGGCAGCCCCGTGGCTGTCTTCTGGCCAGGCGCGTCCACCGCCAGAAACCATTGTGTTCCGTCCTTGGGGAAACCGCCCAGGTCTGCGAAGGGGATGCGGCAGGTGACACGCCACCCCCCATCCTCCAACAAGGAAGGCACGGCGTTCCACGCGCTGTCCCAGCTGGAGTCCCGTCCCAGTGCGCAGAGAAGCCTTTCCTCCGGGTTGGTGGCGAAATGCCAGTAGGGCACCTTGCCGTCGGAGAGGAACACCTCCACCATGTTGCGGCCCCATCCCGCTTTCCGGGGGGCCTTGGCCTTCGGCGGCAACTCCCGCAGCTCCGATTCCGGCATGTCAATCTGAACATGGAGCGCCTCTCTGGAATAGTAGCAGGAGACCGAATTGCGTGTCCTTTCCATGGACGCGCTTTTCATCGGAAGGCGGGGGACCTCCGCGAAAGCGGCATTTTCCGCCAGCAGGGGAGGCACCACCGTGATGGTGTTCTCGCGGTTGATGCGCCAGACGTTCTCCCATGACTCGAAGAGCTTCCACTCCGTCTCAACCTCCTTGCCGCATCTGCTTTCGAAGCCTTTCTCCCGCAGGGCGACCAGGCGGCTGGCGATTCCGCGGTTCACCGTCAATGGGTCCTCTCCGGACGACAGCCGTTGGTCGCGCTCGGCGAAAATGCGCGCCAGTTCTTCGTCCTCGATGCTTTGCCTGGCCCGCTGGAAGAACTCGCGGATTTGATGGTTGCGCCCTTCATTCAGCAGTTGGCGCGCCGCGCCGTCCGGCATTCCCCCAAAATAGGTCAGGTGGATGTTCATGCCGTCCCACGCCTTCGCCATTTCCAGGTGGTACTGCTTCATTGGGGCGGACGCGGCGCCGTAGAGACGCCGGCACCAGTCGTCGATGAGCCTCTCCAGGTCAAGGTCGGGATTCCAGAGCAGCCGGGCGTATGCGTAGTTTGCCAGGCGGTGGGCTATGGGCGTCAATTCATGACGGGGAACATTTTCGGGGTAGCGGACGGACATTTCGGTCTTCATCATCACCAGGCCCCGGTCCCTGCAAATTCTGGCCTCGTCCTGAAGCACATTCCAGACGGGAAGGTAGAGGGGACGGTTGAACACGTCGAAATGGTAGCCGTAGATGCCCATCGTGGCCTTCCGCTGCCAGGAGGAAAGTTGCTCCATCACCTTCTGGTTGAGGAGACAGTCGGGGGAGAGGAGGCCATGCACATAGCATCGGTTGTACTGGCAATGCTGAACATACTCCAGGCCCTGGACTTTTCCCCTGGGCGGAGTCATGTATTCCTGGTAGGCTATGCCGCTGAAACGCATTTCGGGAATCTCCTGGCGAATGAGGCACTGCAATTTCCAGTAATAGTCGTACCAGCGTTGGGAGCGGTCTGGCTCCTGTGTGCAGGCGTCGCATTCGCAGCGGGGAACGATGTCCGCAGGGAAGATGTTGAGCATCTCCAGGTTGTTCCTGCGGGAGTGGTCAACAATGTTCCGCACCACGTGGGCGGTGAAATCCGGGTTTGACCAGCAACCCGCATAGCCGCGCGCCTCGCGCCTGCCGTCCAGCAGGGAAAACCATTCGGGATGCTCTGGAAACAGTTTTTGCTTCACCGCGACCAGATGGCCGCCGCCGCCTCGGATGAAACCCATTTTGTCTCGGATGGACTCCGTGCGCGAACCGCGGTTGAGATAGTTCCGTGCCATCCATGTCTCGGTGGGCGCATGGCGATGCCAGCCGCAGGGAGTCAGTTCCCGATGGGGAAAGGCAGCCTTCTCGTGACGGTGGATGACGGGCATCTCAAACTCCTCCAGCCGCTCGACAAACTCGCCGTCCTCTCCGGGCCAGTACCATCGGCATCCCAGTTCCTGCTCCAGGAAGGAATACACTGCATACAGCACGGCACGGGGGAGACTTCCCGTCAGCAGAAGCCGCGTCCCATCTGATGTCACCTCGAACTCCTCGGGGCGGTTGGCTTCCCCGGCCAATGCCATATTGCCTGGCGTGCCGGCGGCGGTCCCGATCGCAATCGTCCGCGGTCTCCCTGTCACTTGCCTGCCCAAGGGCAACTCCACCCCGCCAATTTTCTGAAGGTATGTCCGAAGCTCCTCGGCAGCATACAACTCCGTGGCCGACGCTTCGGGCGAAACCTCCATCCGCCAATCGCTTTGGCCTTTGCTGAACAAAGGCAGGGCAGAACAGCGCATCGCAATCCAGCAGAGGAGCAGAAGACATGTGCTTTTCCATGACATGGGAGACTCTCCTTGGACAAAAAACTGATAAAACGAAATATCAAACTGGATTCTAATATATCCTGCAAAAAAGTTTTGTCAAGCAAGGCTTTTTTGTAAAAATTCGTAACTGTTCAGGACGCAGCCTGTTTTGGCGTGCCCCGAACCAGATTTGCCTCAAAATAGCATGACGTGCCAGGCGTGAGTCCCCA
>JAFRLP010000634.1 GCA_017431185.1 Victivallales bacterium
GGGCTGCATCGCCGACTCCACCATCGCCTTCATGTCCGACGAGCAGTGGAATCTCTGCCTGGAGGTCAATCTGACCGCCCCGTTCCTGCTCACCCGTGCCGCCGTCATGGGCATGGCCCGCAATCGCTGGGGGCGGATTGTCAACCTGGCATCCGACGCGGGTCGGATGGGGGCGGCCAACCGTGCCAACTACGCAGCCGCCAAGGCGGGGCTGGAGGGATTCACGCGCTCCGCCGCACGCGAACTGGCTGGCCTGGGCATCCGCGTCAACGCCGTCGCACCAGGCTTTGTCGAGGGGCCAATGACCGCCGCCATTCAGGACAAGCGGCGGCAGGAACTGCTTCACAACATTCCGGCCCGTCGCTTTGGCCGTCCAGAGGAGGTAGCCGCCCTGGTGTCTTTCCTGTCTTCAGACTCCGCAGACTATATCACCGGGCAGATTATCTCCATTGACGGCGGTCTCTTCATGGGAGGCTAATCCTCCGAACCGCTTGCAATCAATTCTGCATTGCATTTTTATAATAAGACAGGCAGTGAATGGTCTGTTTGAAGAGACGGCCTGCCGGCCCCCTTCAGTAGGTTATTTGCCCGAAATAACACTTTGTCCTCCCAGAAACCCCTGTTTTCTCCCTTTTCTGGGGCAAAATCGCGCATCTCGAAAAAAAATTGACTTTTTTTGAGTTATGCACTTGCGAATTAAAAGAAACAGATGTATAATTAGTCTGCTTGATTTTTCGCGGGAAAAGGACTTTGCTTGGCTAGTGCCAACCGAATGTCTCCAACCGTTCGGTTGCCGCACGCGAAGCAAGCGCAAAGGGCTTTCCTAGCCCCTCCTTTCATGAGCCCGGGAGAATCGCAATGGGCTCCTCCCTGCCTAACGGAGAAACATTTACATGGGCAAGAATCTGTACGTTGGAAATCTCAGTTACTCAGTCAATGACGAGGAACTCAATGCGCTGTTTTCACAGTTTGGCAAGGTGAGCAGCGCACGCGTGATCATGGACCGCGAGACTGGCCGCAGCAAGGGTTTCGGCTTTGTTGAGATGCCCGATGACGCTGAGGCGCAGGCCGCCATTGACAACCTGAACAACAAGGAAAACAACGGGCGTACCATCGCCGTGAACGAGGCGAAGCCCCGCGAGCCCCGTGGCAATTTCCGTCCCCGCGGCGGTTACGGACGGTAAGTCATTGTTCTGTTTTCCGCCTTACGAATCCTGGCATTTCCGTCTCAAGCAATCCGCTGACGCATTTTGCGTCGGAGGGTTGCTTTTGTTTTTTTCGCTTTGAGACAGCGGTCTGACATGCCTTCATTACCAGACGAACATATCCTCAAATTAGCCGAGAAAGAGGATTTGGGCACCCTTGTCAAGTTGGACGCCCGCGGTTTTCTGCTCGGCCCGGGAGAAGACGGTCCATCCTACGCCGCCCGACTGCGCAAACTGCGCCAGAACACCCAAAAAATGAGCGCGGCGCTCAATGCCACCGGGCACTACCAGATAGAGGATTTGAAGGTGGAGGCCAAGGAGCGCATTCCCGATTCCTACTTTGGCGAGGTGGAGAAACAGTGCCGTTCCCTCTACGGATTCGCGGTGGATTGGGTGCCTGGCTTTTTCGTCAACCCTGAGTTTTTCCTGTTCGGCGGATGCGCCTACTGCTTTTTCCCGGAGTTCTTTGCGCTGTTCATCATACGGCGTCAGTTTCGCCAGCGCGAGAGATGGTTCATCTACAGCCGTCGGGAACTGCTGGCGCACGAACTCTGCCATATCGCCAGGGTGGCCCTTGGGTCTGAACGTTTTGAGGAGACCTTCGCCTACCAGACCTCAACCAGCGCGTTCCGCCGCCTTCTGGGAGGCGTGTTTCTTAACGCGGGCGACAGTTACCTCTTTTTGGGGTCTGCCCTTCTTGTGCTGCTTGGACAAATGCTGCGCACCTTCCTGCTGCCAATCATCCCCATCTGGCCATTCTGGACGGCGATGGTCTGCGCCCTGGGCTGGCTGTTTCTACGCTACGCCTGGCTACGCCTCACCCTTTCACGCGCCAAAGCCACACTTCACACCGTTTTCGGCAACCGCACAAACCATGTCCTGTTCCGCTGCACGGACGACGAGATAGCCTTCCTCGCCACGCTCCCCCACCAGGAACTGCCCGACTGGCTCAAGCGTCAGACAGACCTGCGGTGGAAACTACTCCAGCAATACCGCACAATTCCCC
>JAFRLP010000635.1 GCA_017431185.1 Victivallales bacterium
ACTTAATTGAATTAATCTGAATACACATTTTGAAGAGCTTTTTGGTTCAATCAAGCATGCTTCTATGTAAACGAATTAAATCAATTAAGTACTAGGCCGTCTGGGCTACTGGCGCGAAAATGCAGACGACAGCGGTCATTGCCTGGAACCGCCAAATCCGTGGTTCCGAAATTGACAATGGAAAGGTCCTCAATGCTCGGCCCCTCCGAAACATAGACAGGACGGAACCAGACGTATCTGCCACGATAGTCACAGTAACGGCCTGTGTAGGCGCGGATGACATCCGCGTCCGGCCAGCGTACCCGATTCTGAAACCCGCCGCACCGTGCCTGTGCCACCTGCGAAGGATGATCCAGCAGCCGGACAGCCACCGGATTGAGTTTGAAACGGTCGTTGTTGAGATGGAAATAGTCTTCGCCAGAGTCATCCGCCAGGCGATTGCCAGAGTCATAGATGGCAGTGGCGATGAACTTGTAATTTCCCTGAAACCAGGCGCGCTGAGGATTGGCATGGTTGTCCAGCAGAATGACCGGCGGCCAACTCCAGCCCCGGGAAAGGCCGTTGTTGCTCAATATTCGACCAGGATATTTTTTGCTGAGCCATTCGGCTGGCGGATAGGTCGTCCTGTCCCCAAAAACCATCCAACGGCAGCCGTTTTCATCATAATACCGGAATCCAGGATAAGCGCGGAACGCCCTTTGGCAGGCGGATGCGCAGACTTTCTTCAACCTCTCGTATTTTTCTGGAGTCAGGTTGGCAAGTTCCTCGCCGAAGGCAATGAAGTCGTAGCCCGCCTTTTGTGCCTCGGCGATGAATTCCTCTGGGGAGCCCTGCCCACCGGACAACGACGTTTGAGGACCTATCAAGCCTTGATACTCCCGCTCAAACGCGCGTGCGGGAAATCGAACCTTATCCCAGTCAATGGGAACAAAACCGACTTCCGAACTATCCTTGGGTGGCGTCCATGGTTGATGCTCCGCACCATAGACTCCCTTGGAACTCTCTGCAAGCCAGCGAAGCGTGTTCACGGTAAGAGTCAGTCCATCACCAGGCTTTCCCCCGAACTCCCCCGCCATCAGCCGTCCATCACACCAGAAAGGGTGGTGGGTGTCTTCCCAATAGAGAGACGCTGTGGAACCAAATAGCACCACCCTGCCTTTGCCATACTCACGGACAGCCAGGAATGGAGGAGCGCTCGAAAAATGCCCCGCTTTCTCTGGTTTCAGTTCGCCTGCCTTTTCCCGCTCGAAACTCCAGGCCGTCCCGCTCCCCCGCACAAGAACAGACCATTCAGGCGAGCACTCGATGGGGCTGGTGAAATCAGTGTATCTGGGATAGGTGCTATGCGGCTCCGGGTAGAATAGCCCACGCACGCCCGCTGTCACGGGGTGGCACTCATCGATATCACCAGTCCAATAAACTCGGCAGGATGGGGCGTAGAAGGTTTTGGTACGATCCACAATCTGCTCGTTGAGCATTTTGGCGCCAAAGGGTTCCAGCATTCGGTTCAAGGCGTCAATGTCCTTGCCGAACTGATAGCCCCCGTTCCGGGTAAACCACACCCCACCGCCCCCCTGAACATACTCTGCCAGCATTTTGCCAAACCTCACCGCCACCTCAGGAGGAAGGCTTAATTTGGTGTCACTCTGATCAACACCCACAATAACCACATTGTACTCCTTTAGATCAGCCAAGGACAATTTCTCGCTGATTGGCAGCATTCCGCCAACAAAACCATACTTGTCCAGTTCGTGTCCCAATTCCCGTGACGGAGCAAAGGAGGCATGATGATGTGGCCGTACCGCATCCTGCTGTACCATGATCACGTAACTCGGTGGCATGGCGCATAACGCTGCGCCGATGAGGCAGGCAACGGCAAGTACTATTCTCTTCATGGGTGCAATTCTCTTCATGGGTGCAATCCTTATGATCACAGGTGCAATCCTTATGATTTCAGGGACACGACCTCGTAGCCGAGGTAACGCTCCATTGCTTCACGCAACACGGGGACAAACTGGCCGTAGGCCACTGCCGTATGATGCGGAAAGCCGTAATGCAGCAATGCCAGCATTTTGTCCTGAAGCCCCGAAAAACGCGCGATACCGCCGCAGCCGAAGAACTCCTTCGGCAACTCCTGGGACAAAAACTCGCCCTGGTCAAGGAAAAACCTCAGCCTGCCTTCCCTAGTCATTCCGCCAGCGCAGGTAAAGCGCCCTGGCCTCATTCTCCCCTGATTGCACCCCAGACCATTGCCAGGGCCGTGAACACGGGCGAACATCGGATGGTCGACGATGGTCCCGCAGGCGGACATCAACTGCGGAGCGGTCGGACCGCAGTGGAACAAAATGCAACAATCCTCATCGTCGCCATAATTGTTGTTCCAGTCCAGACAGGTGGAGGGAGCATCGGCGGCCAAGGAGAGGATGCGCATTGCCAGCGCGTTGACGATATCCACCTCGCAATTTGCAGGGATGCCCAAACCGTTCAGCAACGACAGGGCGGCGCAAGGTGAAATCTTCCACTCCTCCTCCAGCTCCATCCAGCAACGCAGGGCCAATGCGTCCAGCCGATATTCAGCGACTATGGAACGCAGGACCGTCGCAAGTGCAGCAATGCGTTCCAGCGCGACCTCAGATTTTTCTGGCCAGACGGCTAGTCTCCGAAGTCTGTCCAGGGTATCCTGATGCAATTCACTGCTGCGATCCAGACGGCGCACCCGCTGGAAGACATCGCTCAGGTCAAACACCTCATTGGTTATTCCAAGCCTCTCCAGGGTGCACTCATCGAAGCGTACGGTTTTGAATGGCGAGCAACGTGCGCCAATGGCTCCCGTGCGCACATGACGCATCCCGTTGACCACACGGCACAGCACGGCGAAATCCTGAAGATTCTTGTCAAACGCCGTGCTTTTCGGGTCAACCGTATGCGGAGCCAGGCAAGTGCATGGCACGCCTGCCTGCCGAAACAGATTAACCGCGCTGATTTTTCCGCAGAAGGAGTCACGTCGGGTCGCCGGCCCCAAAGCGTCCAGGGCATCAGGATAAGCCTGCACCAGAATCGGCACTCCAGCATCACGCAAAGCCGTAAAACAGGAACCTTCATCGCCAAAGTTGGGGAAAACCGCCAGCACGCCGTCACAGGGATTCGCCTTCAGCCATTCGGCATAGGCGCATCCTTCAGCATCACAGGTAACGGCGGGCGTTGGAGGCAATGCGGACTCCAGCCCATTCCGTTGCAGGGCATCGCGCACCTCGACCAGCGCCGAACGCACAATCTCCTGCGGGAAGGTGGTGCGGTTGGAAATAAAAACGGCAATTTTCATCAAGACACCTCGATGGATTAATGCAAACGGAAATCACAAGGCTTCAAAAAACTTGTTTATTATTATACCATGTTTCACGAGATAATGATACTATAAAAATCCCATTGATTATTACAAAAATTGAAAAAACTGCAGTGACGCTTCCTTCCCCGCCAGTTCTCCCCATCCCCCAAGATGCCCTGTAACAGTTGACGGCGGAAAGCGGCGGGAGAGGTGCCGTAATTCTTCGAGAACTCATGGTGCTGAACAACGCATATCCTACATCGCATTTCAATGAAATCGTTTGGTGCGTGGTTTTGAGGTGGATGAGCATTATTGGGATCGTAGTAATACTTTATGGTATTTTGGTCAAGTTTATAAGGAGGCTCTGCAGCCAGAACTGTGCTATTTCAGGACATCCTTCAATCCCGAAGGACATAACATCAGACTTCCTGACCTCGGGGAAATTGCTTATGTGGTGTTTTTCGTTTCTCCCAGCAAGGTGTAGCGCAACACATAGTCAGTTCCGGGGAATGGCGTCAGTGTTTCGTTGAGTGTCTCCATCAGCTTTGCCGTCATCCGA
>JAFRLP010000061.1 GCA_017431185.1 Victivallales bacterium
ACTCGCCGTTGGGCTTGACGAAGGCGGGGAGGAAATCGACCTCCGCCGCGGAGGCTGGCGGGCAAAGCAGATGCCTGGGCACCCGCACTCCATGCGCGGCAAGCACCTCATGGGTGGTGTATTTGCTGATGAGGTTCTTCATGGTCTGCGCGGAGGGGCCGATGTAGGGGACGCCCAATTCGTCCAGCACGTCCGCCACCCAAACGGCGTCAGGGGGAATGCCAATGATGTCCTCGCGGTCGGAGAAGAAATAAAGCGCGCTCCAGGCCAGGTCACACGGATGTTCGCGAAGCTGCGACTCCAGTTCAGCCCGACTCTCGGCCAGCGCGATGCGGCAGGCATACCCGCTGGCGAGAATGGCCTCGTGCACGGCCTCCGTCACTGCCATGTTGCCCCAGCCCTGGGCGTCTCCGCCCACGCCGGTGATGAGAAGAATGTTGGGGGATTTCGTCATTTTCCAAGGGATTTTTCCGAATCTGTCTGTGGTTTGCTGAACGGGAAAAGGCGCGGCTCCGCCTGGACGTTTTGCAGTGCCTCGGCAATGGCTGGCGCACACGCCTTCCGGCGAAACCATTCGCCAAACACCTGGCGTGCTTTGGCTGGGAGCGCCAGACGACTGTGATAGGTGAAACTTGTGCCCAAAAGCCCCTTGCCCATCAGGGAGTTGGGGGACTCGCAGGAGAGTTCACTGTCGGAAAAGGCCTGGCTGAAGATGCCTTTTATCAAGTCGGTGCCGTAATCGTAGTGGGTGCAGCAGAACATCAGCGCAATTCTGGGTGGAGGGGAGTCGAAAAGCCGTCGTCCCCGCAGGGACAGTTCCTTCACGTATGTCTTGACCGCACGTGACTCCGGCCCCCTTTCCAGCATGGTTGCCAGACCAGGGCATGGCACCCCCCGCACACGGCTTACATCCGCTCCCTCCTTGGCCAGCATTGCCTGGTAAAAACCGGACTCGACGGTGGTCTTGGTGCCCATGATGAGCAGGGAGAGGTCCGGATGCATGCCCAAGGCGGAAACCATGACCTGCGTCGCGCACGCGGTGATGGTCTGCACGGGAAAGGCGGGCGTGTACCATCGGAGCAGCCGCTCGTAGATGATGGAGAGCGTGTTGCAGGCCATAAGGCAGCCGTCTGGCGAAAAACTCTTCATGCTCTCCAGAACATCGCGCAGCACCTCCTCCTGGGCACGTGCCGACGGCAACTGGTTGAACCCGCAGGTGCGGGAGGGAAGAGCATTGAAATAGATGACCTCACACGGCGCACCCCGCCCTCTTCCTGGCTGAAAGAGGTTGGCGGCGATGTTCAGTCCGCCCAGACCAGAGTCGCAGACAATGATTCGCTTCATTCGTCAACCCTTCTGGTCTGATACTCCCGCACCAGAGCGACCAACTCCTCGGGGGCGTCATCAATGGTCAGGTCGGCAACGCGGGTCAGGCCGTCAATCCACTGGGTGCGGTGCTGTTCACAGCAGACCCTGTTGCGGAGCATGGCGGCCCCATGGGGCGGATTGTCCTGGAAAGCCTGGAGGATTTTGGCAAGTTCCTGCCGAAACCCCTCCACGCCATTGGCAGCCAGGACCGCATGCCACGCCGCCAAGGCTTGCCTCGGCGTCTTCAGAGGCCTGGACAATTTCGTGAACAATTTCCTGAACTCCCGCAGTTCATCCCCATGCAGCAGGCTCAGACCTGTGTCCTGGATGCGATAGGGGATTGGGCGGTGCGACTCCACCCCCTGGTGGGTAATCTCCATCTCCAGCAGGTAGCCGATTTTGCGGTAATAGAGCGGGGTCTCCTGGTAAAACGCGAAATTGCCCAGGCTGAAATAGGCTGGGCATTTGCCGAAAATGGTCATGCCCTGGGGCACATGCGGATGATGGCCGATGATGAGGTCCGCCCCTGCCTCAGCCCATTTCCTGAAAGCCGCATATACGTAATAGGAGGGGAATGGCTGGTATTCCAATCCGCAGTGCGCCGAAATCAGGATGGCGTCGTAATGCCCTTTTGCACGGCGGATATCGGCGGCCATGCGCAGCACGTCCCACCCGCGTACACCAGGCTTTCTTGCAGTGGCGCCTTGCATATCCTCCCCCTCCGAGATGGCCAGGACCAGAATCCTGACTCCCTGGCAGTCAATGGCCATGGGCTGACGCGCCTGACGCAACGTGGCGCCCGCGCCCACATAGTGGATGCCGTTCTTGGACAGCAGGTCGCGGGTGAAGCGAAAGCCCGACTCCCCCGAGTCAAAGGTGTGGTTGTTGGCCAGGATGGCCGCCTGGAATCCGCCTGCGGTCAATGCGCCAATGTGTTCAGGGATGCCGGAAAAGGCCGCGCCGCTCTTGGTGATGTATCTTTCGCCTGTCCATAGCGGACATTCCAAATTGACGATGCGGTAGTCGGCTTTCTGAAGACGCTCCAGCAAATCGCCGTAAACTGCGGTCGGCTGTTTCAGCATCAACGGCGCAAACCTGCGAATGGGAGCAAAATCCGAGGCAAAAATCAGTTTCATTCTGGAATGGGATCTCCAAAGTCCCCGTATGGCACTGCTTTCCATAACATAACGCCCATTCCATAGGCTGTCAAGCGCATTGCCCATAGATAGTCCGCAGATTTTACAAATGAAAAAAGCCTGGACCTCTGAATAGACACACCATGCTTTTAACGAAAAACGCCCGACACCAAAAAAGCGCCGGGCGTTTCACACGAACTCTCAGGCGCATGGTCTGACGACGCACACGTCCGGAGGATATGGAGGAGGCTGGATTACATCATGCCGCCCATGCCGCCGCCCATGCCGGGGTTGGGGGCCGGAGCGTCTTTCTTCTCCTCGGGGGCGTCGCAGATCATGCACTCGGTGGTGAGCAGCAGACCAGCGACGGAGGAGGCGTTCTGGAGGGCGCAGCGCTCGACCTTGGTGGGGTCGATGATACCGGTCTTGATCATGTCAACGTACTTGTCGTTGGCTGCATCATAGCCGAAGTTGCCCTTCAGTTCGTCCTTGACCTTCATGACGACCACGGCGCCTTCCTTGCCGGCGTTCTGGGCAATCATGCGGAGAGGCTCGTCAACGGCGCGGTCGATGATATCGACGCCTGTGGCCTCGTCGCCTTCCAGCTTCAGCTTGGGCAGGGCGTTCTTGGCGGCACGGATGAGGGCGACGCCGCCACCGGGGACAATGCCTTCCTCGACGGCTGCGCGGGTGGCGTGGAGAGCATCCTCGACACGCGCCTTCTTCTCCTTCATCTCAGCCTCGGTGGCTGCGCCGACATGGATGACGGCAACGCCGCCAGCCAACTTGGCCAGACGTTCCTGGAGCTTCTCGCGGTCGTAGTCGCTCGTGGTCTCCTCGATCTGATGGCGGATCTGGTTGACGCGCCCCGCAATCTTGCTGGCTTCACCCTGACCCTCGACGATGGTGGTCTTGTCCTTGTCGATGGTGATGCGGCGGGCAGTGCCGAGCTGGTCGATGGTGACGTTCTCAAGCTTGATGCCCAGGTCTTCGCTGATGCAGGTGCCGCCAGTCAAAATGGCGATGTCCTCGAGCATGGCCTTGCGGCGGTCGCCGAAGCCAGGGGCCTTGACCGCGCAGACATTCAGGGTGCCACGCAGTTTGTTGACAACCAGCGTGGCCAGAGCCTCGCCGTCAACGTCCTCGGCGATGATCAACAGGGGCTTGCCCTGTTTGGCAACGACCTGGAGCAGGGGCAGCATGTCCTGGAGGCTGCTGATCTTCTTCTCGTGGATGAGAATCAGCGCATCGTCCAGCACGCACTCCATGCTCTCGGCATTGGTGGTGAAATAGGGGGAGAGGTAGCCTTTGTCGAACTGCATGCCTTCGACGACGTCCAAGGTGGTGTCGATGGTCTTGGACTCCTCGACGGTGATGGTGCCGTCCTTGCCGACCTTGCCCATGGCCTCGGCGATGATGTCACCGATGGTGTGGTCGCTGTTGGCGGAGATGGTGGCGACCTGCGCGATGCGCTCCTCGCTGTCGGCGACCTCCACGGCCATCTTCTTGAGTTCGGCCTGGATGGCCTCGACGGCTTTGTCAATGCCGCGCTTCAGGGCCATCGGGTTGGCGCCGGCGGTGACGTTCTTCAGGCCTTCGCGGAAGATGGCCTCGGCGAGAATCGTCGCGGTGGTGGTGCCGTCACCGGCGTTGTCACTGGTCTTGCTGGCGACTTCCTTGACCATCTGCGCGCCCATGTTCTCGAACGGGCAGGGCAGCTCCACTTCCTTCGCGACGGTCACGCCGTCCTTGGTGACGGTGGGGGAGCCGTATTTCTTGTCGATGATGACATTGCGGCCCTTGGGGCCGAGGGTGGTCTTCACCGCCTTGCTCAGGGCGGAAACACCGTTCAAAAGAGCCTGACGACCCTTCACATCATACTGAATCTGCTTTGCAGCCATGATGAAAATCTCCTATTCTTGAACTTGTTTGCTGGTGATGATTAGCGGACAACAACGGCCAGAATGTCGCTGGCGGAGAGAATCTTGTACTCCTTGTCGTCAATCTTGATTTCGGTGCCGCCGTATTTGCTGGTCAGCACGTGGTCTCCGGCCTTGACTTCCATCGGGATGATGCTTCCCTTCTCGTCACGCTTGCCAGGCCCGACGGCGACAATGACGGCCTCCTGGGGCTTCTCCTTGGCGGAATCCGGAATGTAGATGCCGCCCTTCATTTCCTCTTTCTGCTCAATGGCCTCAACGAGGACCCTGTCGCCCAACGGTTTGATGTTCATTTGCTTTCTCCTTGTTTTGCCAGTATCACTACGGGGATACTATCCTGTTGTCTGATGGCATGGGGGGAACGCCCCCCATGCCTTTTACACAATGAAACGCGGCGTATCGGCGGCGTCCCGCCGCCGTCACTTCTTGTCGGCGTCCACATCGACGAAATCGTCTCCGCCAGCCGAGGATGAGGTTTCGCCGCCAGGCGCGGCGCCGCCGGCCTGCTGGGCCTGCTGCGCGTTGCGGTAGAGTTCCTCGGCGAAGGAGTGGAGCTTCGCCTCCATCTCCTTCATCGCGGACTCGATTCCGCCGATGCCGCCGTCCTTGATGGCGTCCTTGAGCTTGGCGAGGCTGGCCTCCACGTCCGCCTTGAGGTTGGCGGGCATCTTGTCGCCGTTCTCGCGGAGCTGCTTCTCGGTCTCATAGACCATGGCGTCCGCGCGGTTGCGGGTCTCGGTCTCGGCCTTGCGCTTCTTGTCCTCCTCGGCGTGCTCCTGGGCGTCGTTCACCATGCGCTTGATCTCCTCCTCGGAGAGGCCGGAGTTGGCGGTGATGGTGATCTTCTGCTCCT
>JAFRLP010000636.1 GCA_017431185.1 Victivallales bacterium
CAGCCGGGTGTCCATGATGAACTGCAACTGCTCGTAATACGGGCAGTCCATGTAGGGCCCTGGCAAAATCGACTCCCTCGAACTGGAGATGACCATGCCCTCCTCCGTCGCGCAATTCTACAATGCGCATTTCTTCAGCCGCGAGAACTACGTCGGCAGACTGGAGAAGGAACTGCAGCTGAAGCGCATCCCGTCCATCTGGCTTGGCAACCTGGAGGTGGGGCTGACCTTCTGCACGGAATCCTTCCAGGACTGGCGCAATGCCAATGAGACAAACGTGTTCACCATCACTCCCCGGAAAGACACCGTGAAATGGACGGCGCGGTTCATCGACACGCCCACCGCCCTGGGCAAGGGCCTTCGCTACAGTTTTGGTCTGGAGGCCAACCCCGTGAAACCAACCCAGGCCACGTTCCGCAGTTGGCGTGTCACCCCCTTCAAGCCCGGCAACATCGCCCATCCCTGGAATTTCCCCTGGAAGAAACTGAAGAAATATCCCGAGAGCGGCATCCTGGTGCCTGAACACACCTCCATGGAGGCATTCCGCGAGGAGGCGGAGGCGTTCCGCAGCCGAGGCGTTGAGATGACCCTCTACCTCAACCCCTTCCTCGCCTCCCCTCAAACCACGGAGTTCCAGGTGTTCCGCAAGCAGTGGCGCAACCCCTACAACGTCTATCCGATATGCCCCGCCTCCAGTTTCACCGACTACACCGTGTGGCACGTGAACGAATGCATCCAGAAAGGCGCGCTCCAATGCGTCTATGTCGATAGCCTCGGGGCCGTCAACTGCGCCAATCCCCTACATGGATGCGGTTATCTGGACGCGCAGGGCAGGCAGCATCTCACCTGGCCCATCCGCCCGATGCGCAAATACATGCAGCGTCTCTACAGCCTGCTTCATGCCGAGGGTCGCGACCAGTCCCACAACTTCCTCTGGGCGCACATGTCCGCCCGCACCAGCGCCCCCATCAACGCCTTTGTCGATTTCCAGTGCTCGGGAGAGGAACTGGAAAAGATGGTGATGACCAACTCCAACTACCTGGAACTCTACCCGCTGGACGCCTTTGAAATCTACTACTCCCGCAGCGCTGGCGTGACCCCGATGCTTCTGCCCAATCTGGGACGCTGCGGCCCCAAGGAAGCGCGCTGGAAGCCGGAGTTCAACGACCAGCTCCTCGCCCTTGTCCTGCTCCACGATGTCCTGCTTTGGCCGGCGTGGACGTATGACCGGTACATCAACCAAATCTACGCCAAGCTGGACGCCTGGGGCTACCGCGACCCCAGCCTCCAATACCACTCCTATCGCACCCAGACCAGGCTCACCGCCGACTCCCCCGCCGTGAAAACCAGTCTCTACACGCTTGGCGACAAGACCCTGGCGGTGGCGGTCAACACCGCCAAGACGCCTGTCGAGACCACGTTCAGCCACCCTGCCGGCTTCCGTGACCTGCGCACTGGCCAGGACGCCCCCGCCAAAGTCACCATACCAGGCTACAACTTCGCCTTGCTGGAACTGAAATGAGAATCATCACCTGCAACATCCGCTTCTCCTCCATGGGGTTCGACACGGGGGACCGGCATTGGAGCCAGAGACGCTCGCTGTGCCTGGAGTGCATCATGCGCCGAGAGCCCGACCTCATCTGCCTGCAGGAGTGCCACAACGACCAGCTCCGGGATTTCGAGGCTGCTCTCGCAAAGGAATTCGGCTGCTTCTACACCAACTCCTATCCAGGGGATTACTTCCCCGAAAACGCCATCTTCTTCCGCCGTGAAGGCTGCCGTTTCCGCGGCGGGGGCGGGTGGCATCTGTCGGAGACCCCGCACATCGCAGGAACCAAAAGCTGGGGCAGCGAGTGTGTCCGGCTGGTCAACTGGCTTCTGCTGGAAGACCGGCAGGGGCGGCTCTTCCGGCTTCTCAACACGCATTTTGACCATGCCTCGCAACTGGCCCGCGCCAAGGCGGCGGAAATGGTCAACGGGGACGTCCTGGCCTGGCCTGCCGAAATCCCGCACATCCTCACGGGCGACCTCAACTGCGACCCGAACAACTCCGCCATCCACACGCTGGAACAGGCTGGATGGCGTGACACCATGCCAGACGGGCAACGCATGACCCCGACCTGCCACGATTTCCTCGGCGACCAATGGCAGGGGCCACTGCCTGACGGACAATGCGGGCGCATGGACTACATCTTCCTGCGCGGCAATCTTCACGCCACTCCCGCCGAAGTCATTACCGACCACCAGGGCACGCTCTATCCCAGCGACCACTATTTCCTGTCCTCGGAGATTTCCTGGCGTGATTAGATTACCCCAGGCCACTTCATCCGCGAGGCCTAAAGGCCTCGCGGGCAGGTTGGGGACTCACGCCTGGCACGCCAAGCGCCGAGGGCAAATCACCCAAAGGAAACTGAAAAATCTTCCCTGCCTCATTTCAGCGCGGCCAAGTTGAACTGGAACTCATTGCCCAGCAACTTGAGGAGCACGTCAACCTCGCCCTGGTAGAAGTGAGTCTCCGCCAGCAGGCGGCTTCCCGTGGTGCGGCCTGCCGCGTCCTTGCGGACGGGGGCGATGGTTTCCACCTCGAAGAAATTGGCGTCAGGCCCGTAGAAGATACTGTACATGTCGCATTCGGCGAAGGGCCCGCGAGGCTGGTCGTTATCCGCAATGTCAATGCGCTGGCCAGGGTCGGCGTCCACAATCCGACGCACGATCAGCAGTTTTTTCTCAGGGATGACCGCGCCGACGTATTCAGGCACAGCGGTCTCGGGCAGGCCAATCTGCAAC
The DNA here is from genome assembly GCA_017431185.1 of Victivallales bacterium. The sequence continues at coordinate 2,788 of JAFRLP010000636.1, forward strand.
CTATCCGCCCCCTCGAACCGGAACCGGAACGAGCCGTCCGCCCAAACCAGATGCGAGGACGGGTCGCCGTAGAACTCGCCGTGGACAGCCTGACGGGCCAGTTTGCCGAATCCGAACGCCTGCGGGGTCAAGTCAAACTGCTCCAGGCTCCACGCCTCCACCAGAAAATCGTCCAGCGGCTGACTGGTGGTGAAGGAGTCCTCCTCCCGATAGACCAGCCCTTTGAGTCCGTATTTCTGGGCCAGGGGAGCGGCAGGGAGGGTGATTTCACGGCGATAGAGCAAATCATCCGCCACGCCTTTGCGGTTGACCATGCGGATGGTTTTCCGCACGCCGAATGCTCCGTCCAAAGGCTGTGCGGGCACGGAGTTGATGCCCTCCTGCACATACCAGCCGCCACCGGCGACGGGCGGATAGTTGAAGGCGAAGGGGCCGCCCTCCGGCGCCGGCCACAGGGAATTGCCGCCCAGGTTGTTGAAATCGGTGGGCGAGGGATGGAGGGCCAGCGGTTCGTCCGGCCGATGCAGCAGCGTACCGCCCATGCAGGCAAAAATGCGCCCCTGCAATTCACCCGAGACCAAAACCTCGCCATCCCCAGCGGAACGGCGCTGCGCAGACTCCAAAATCGTCGAAACCATCACACAGTTCTCCTGCTCAATCCAATTCACCACACAGGCATCCCATCACGGGGTGGATAACCTGACAAACACCCTCATTTTAATACCTGTTTTCTCAATTTCAAGCGCATATCCCGAAAAAGACAGCGCCAAGCGGAAAAAGCGCTAGTCCCCTACTCACTGATACCGGCCAAATGCCGTATTGACCGCGCGGAGCGCGGTCTGCCAAACCTGCCTGTGGAACCAGGCACGAGTGGCGGGGTTGGCAGGCCGCGCTCCGCGCGGGCGCCAGTTGTCGGACACAGGCCCCCACAGCCGCCAGGCGAAGGGCGGGAGTCCTCTGTTGTGCGGCACGGGCGCAAGCCCGCGCTCCGGGCGGGCGCCAGTTGTCGGACACAGGCCCCCACAGCCGCCAGGCGAAGGGCGGGAGTCCTCTGTTGTGTGGCGCGGGCGCAAGCCCGCGCTCCGGGCCGTCGGCGGCGGGACGCCGCCGCGAACGGGCCTCCAGGGGAATTGCCGCGGGCCAGACCAATGCGGATTTCATCATACGCCTCGAGCATCATATCGCGCTCGATGGCAATGCGGTCGGCAGGAGTCGGTCTTTTGCTGTAAGTGGTTCCAATGTAATACAGTAAATATTCGCCGTTGCGCCGAACAATCGTCGGATTGTGCGCCATACGGCTATCCCAATGCGGGTCGGGAAAACACGGCAGCACTTTCTCGACAAAACGATACGGGCCCATCAGAGACGGAGAAAACGCATGGACAATCTCTGAAAAAAGCACATATCCTTCGAGCATCGGGTAATCCTTGCGCCAACGCGAGGCGTATAGATGAAACCCTCTGCCCTGCTCCTCAACGGCAGTCCCGCACCAAATCCATTGGTCGTTCTCGCGATAGCCGCCATTTTCGGAAAGCGATAGTTCAACGGGAAACACACTCATCTTGCCAAATTCATTTTGCCACTACTGTCCTGGACATATTTAATTTGGTGCATTATATCATGTGCGGTTTCCGCGCACTCCAGCCTCACGGGCAGACGGTGCAATCCGTCTTCCTCCGCATTTGCGAAACCCGCTGTAGAAGGCGTCTATTGGCAAAACTCGCTCATACATGATTCTCCACTGCTTTATCGTTCAAGCAGTGAAGATAACATGACTTGGGGAAATGTCAAGTTGCTTCGTGAAAAAAACGACAATCATTTAGTGCGGGGGAATCCCTCAGTGCCTGAGGCATTGCCATTTTTTTTCAATCCTGCGAAGGCTTTTTCACACCAGTGCCTTGACAATCTTCAAAAACGAACTATGGTAAAGCATTCATGGATTAAACGCTTAATTTCTCTGATGATGGTTTCCCCACAGATAACCTTGAAGGATGTGAGCCAGGCGGCTGGTGTGTCGTCTGGCCTGGCGTCTGTGGTGCTGAACGGGAAGTCCAGCCGGATGAAGGCGTCGGAGGCGACGCGCCAGAAGATACTGGAGGCGGCGGCGCAGCTAGGCTATGTCGCCAACCAGAATGCGCGCGCGCTGCGGATGTCCTGCAGTTTCCTGGTGGGGGTTCTGGCGTACAACATCAGCACCTCGTTTGTGCCTGAAATCATTTCGGGCATAGAGACAGGGCTGCTGCACACGGGCTACAGCGTCCTGCTGGGCTCCTTCCACAATGATGCGGAACTCACCGAGCGGCTGGAAATCTTCCGCAAGCGCAAAATAGACGGGTGCATCGTCATCACCATGGACAATCCGACCTGCCATCTGGTGCATCGGATGCTGCCCCGGATACCATGCACATTCGTGGGCTGCAATCCCGCCCTGTCCGATTGCAGCAGCGTGAATGCGGACGGGGATTCCGTCGGTCGCCTTGCCGCCGAGTCCCTGTACGCCCACAGCCATGGATTGTTCTGCCATTTCGGCAATTCCAGACGGCTGCGCGCATCCTGGGAGTCCCGCCTGAAGGCGCTGGGTGTTCCGCCGGAGCATTGCCTGGATGCGCCGTGCCACAATTTCTTCGAGGAGGGCGTGAGCGTCTTCCGCCGGTTCCTCGTCCGTCACCCCGACATTTCAGGAGTGTTTGCGGACGGGGACATCCTTGGCGCCGCCGCGTTGAAGGTCGCCAACATGTCAGGCCGTCGGGTGCCGGACGACCTGGCGGTCGTCGGCGTGGATGACAGCGGCATCTGCTCCATGCTCACCCCCGAGCTTTCATCCATCCGCCAGCCACGCAGGGAACAGGGGGAGAGGGCCTCCCAGCTTCTGCTGGCCCAACTGCAAGGGCGTCCGGCCCAAAACCTCATTTTGCCCGTTGAACTCATCACCCGTTCCAGCCTCGTGGGGCAATCGGGGGCACAGCCATATCTTTGCCAGCCATGAAAGAGAATCGCATCATTCTGGACGGCCCCGACTGGGAAGCCGATTATTTCCTCTCCCTGGAGGCCTACGCCACCTGGACAGGGCGCAGCCGCAGCCTTCACAACATGCTGCGCCAGAGCGCCCAGAGTTCCGGTTTCCACACGGGAGCCCCCGTGCCCGGCGCATTGAAAGGCACGATTCCCGGCTGTGACCGCACTTTCCTGCTGGAGAACGGCCTGTGCGACGAGCCGTTCCATGGAAGGAACCTGGAGCACACGGAATGGGCGGAAAAGTACTCCTGGGGATTCCGCCGCACCTTCCGCGTGCCGAAGGAGTGGGATGGCTGCCGGGTCATCCTGGACTTTGCCGGAGTGGACTATGCCGGCCACGTGTTCCTCAACGGCCATTGGCTTGAGGAGTTCGAGGGAATGTTCCAGCCGCTCTCCATTGACGTCACGGAACAGTTGAGATTCGACGGGGAGAACCTGCTTGCGGTGGTGTTCAGTCCGGCGCCCAAGGGGCTGGCGAACCACCAGGACAAGGGACCTGCCGATTTCGGCAAACTGCACCGCACACAAATTGGCTTTGGCTGGGACTGGTCGCGCGGAATCGTGCCCGTCGGCATCTGGGACAGCGTGACGCTCACCGCCTACCGCCGTACACGCGTCAGGGACTTTCTGCTGCACTGGGACGGGCAGGCCGCCACCTTGGAACTGGACGTGGAGTCCCGCCATGACCAGGAACTGCCCCTGCGGCTGAGCCTGTCGCCCGCCACCTTCCAGGGGAAAAAGGCCACCGCCAAGTCCAGCGTATGCCTGGCGGCGGGGTCCAACCGCATCACCGTGTCCGTGCCCCTGCCCGCCGACCTGCGGCTCTGGCAGCCCAACCAGGGCGACGGACGCGCCCCCGCCCTGTATGACCTGGACATTGAACTTGACGGCGTTCCGTTCCTCAAGACCATCGGTTTCCGCCAGGTGAGGACAGTGCGCACGCCCGACTCCCCCGAACAGGCCAGCAACCTCACCTTCCAGGTCAATGGCCAGAGCGTCTTCGGACGCGGGGTCAACTGGGTGCCCGCCGACCTGATTGCCTCGCGGGTCACCCCCGCCGACTACGAATACCTGGTGGCCACGGCGGCTGCCGCCGGAATCAACCTCTTCCGCGTCTGGGGGGGCGGCTACATCGAGAAGGACTCCTTCTATGAGTGCTGCGACCGCCACGGCATTCTGGTCTGGCAGGAGTTCCCGCACGCCTGCACCACCACCCCCAAGACCGTCGAGTTCATGACGGTGGCCGCCAGGCAGGGGGAGTCCATCATCCGCAAACTGCGGAACCACCCTTGCATGGCCCTGTTCGTCGGCGGCAATGAACTTCAATACTACAACGAACTGCCAGACAGCCCGCTGCTTCTCAAGTACGGTGAACTGGTGCAGAAACTGACGGACGGCCTTCCCTACCGCGTCACCTCTCCAGACAAATCGCGGCCTGGCGAGCGTCATCACGGCCCCTGGAATTTCCGGTCGCACGCGGACTGCAACGCGCATTTCCGTCAACTGGCCAGCGAGGTCGGGTGCAATGGCATGCCGGAGTACGAGTCCCTGCGTCAATTCATACCGAGGCAGGAACTGAAGGCGGGGTTCGGCCCCAGCTTCGACTACCATTTCTTCCACCACTCCGGGCCGCACGACCTCTGGAAGCCAGTCCACGACTGGTTTGACGTGCAGAAAATCGAGCAGGTCTGCCAGGCCTCCATGATGGCGCAGGCGGATGTGGTGCAGTACCAGTTGGAGCACTACCGCCGACTGTTCCCGCGGGCGGCGGCATGCATCCACTGGCAGTACAACGAGCCTTGGCCCACGGGGGCCTGGAGCACCGTCGATTACTATGGACGCGCCAAGATGGCCCATTACGCGATGGGGCACGCATGCCAGCCAATCCTGCTCTCGCTCAAGGACGACTCCTGGGCGTGCAGGGGGGACAAATTCACGGGCGAGTGGTTCATCACCTGCGACCATGATTTCACGGGAAAGGCCTCACTCACCATCATCACGGGGGAAGGAGCGCCTCTGTTTGACAAAACTGTAAAGGGGAAATGGAAACCAGGAACCCACCAGTTGGAGAATGCGTCCTTCCCTCTGCCCAAGCAGCCCACCTTGCTGCTGGCGCTATTCCGGCTCAACGGCGAGTACGCCAGCCATCGACTGTATGGCTGCCCTGATTTCCGCACCGCATTCCGTCTTCCCCAGGCGTCCCTGACGCTTGCCCGCATCGATGACCGGAATCTCGCCATCACCAACAACAGCGGCGTCCCTGCCATCAATGTCCACCTGGAGTTTCCGAAATGGCAACCCAAGGAGTACATCCTCTCTGACGACTACCAGTGCCTGGCGCCGGGCGAAACCCGCCACTTGCGGCTGCTGGCGCGCCCCACTGCATCCACCCCTGTCAAAATCCGCCTGACCGGCTGGAATGTCTCCACCATGAACTGCAATCTTTGACCGAACAATGCCTCTCATCAGAATGGACACCCTGCTGGTGGCGGCCCGAAGCAAAGGGCAGGCCATCGGCGCCTTCGAATGCTGGAACAGCGACAACATCCACGCCATCGCCAAGGCCGCGGCGGAGACCGGCAGCCCCGTCATCTTCCAGGCCAGCCCCGCCGAATGCGGTCTGATGGGCGGGGCGGACGTGCTGCGCCGCATTGTCGAGACCTACGTCGGGAAGTTCGGAGTCACCGCCGCGCTGCACCTTGACCATGGCTCCACCATCGCCCACGTCCAGGAGTGCCTGGAGGCGGGCTTCACCTCCGTGATGCTGGACGCATCCACTCTGCCATACGAGGAGAACTGCGCCCTGGCACAGCAGACCTGCGCCCTGGCGCACCCCCGCGGCGTCTCCGTGGAGGCGGAACTGGGGCACGTCGGCGGCGCGGCGGAGGGGGGCGTCGCCGCCGAGTCCGCACTGACCGTTCCAGAGGAGGCGGAGCGGTTCGTCGCCGAAAGCGGAGTGGATTGCCTGGCGGTGGCCATCGGCACGGTTCACGGCGACTACCGGGGAAAACCGGAATTGAGGCTGACGCGCCTTCGGGAGATTGCCTCCCGCGTCACCGTTCCGCTGGTGCTTCATGGCGGCAGTGGCACGCCGCCTGACCAACTGGCCAAGGCCATCGCCCTGGGCATCGCCAAAATCAACATCTGCACGGAAATCGACAAGACCTACATCGCGGCCATCAAGGAGGCGGAAGGACATCTCACCCCCTCGGTGCCAGGAAATTTCTACCGGCCAGCCATCGCGGCGGTCGCCTCGCATGTTTCCCGTCTCATCAGACAATTCCAAGGAGAAAACCAATGAAACGCTCTGAAATCAACCAGTACCTTCGCGAGGCGGAGGAGTTTTTCGCCCGCCAGAATTTTCTCCTTCCTCCGTTTGCCAGATGGAGCGCCGAGGAGTGCCGTGCCAACCTCCCCGCCTGGCCTGAAATCCAGGGCTGCCAACTGGGTTGGGACATCACAGACTTCGGCGCCGATGACTTCCTGAAGAAGGGACTGCTCCTCTTCACCATCCGAAACGGTCGCCACGGCGTGCCTGGCAGCAAACCCTACGCCGAGAAAATCATGATCTCCCGCGTTGACCAGGTGACGCTCCTGCACTGCCACATCACCAAAACCGAGGACATCATCAACCGCGGTGGCGGCAGACTCGTCTTCCAGTTCTACAACCGCGCAGGCGAAAACGACCTAGCCGACACCCCTGTCACCGTGTTTGGCGACGGACGCCCGCACCACCTTCCCGCAGGGGGGAAAATCTCCCTCTCGCCCGGGGAAAGCCTCACCCTTACGCCAGGACTCTTCCACGCATTCTGGGGCGAGGGAGCAGACGTGATGGTCGGGGAGGTCTCCGCCGTGAACGACGACCACAACGACAATCTCTTCCACGAACCGCAACGCCGGTTCCCCAAGGTCGAAGAGGACGAAAAGCCAATCCACCTCCTCGTCAGCGACTACCCGCCAGCATAGCCTCCCCAAAAAACACCCCCCCACGAAAGCGCAGGGGTGAAACCCTTTTTAATTAAACCTTTAATTCAACCATTCACCTTTGGACAGGAGAGAGCCATGAAAAAGACGATGACGATTTTGCTGTTGACGGCATGCGTGGCCTGGAGTGCGCCATTGCTTCAGGAGGACTTTTCCCAAGGTCTTGGGGAGTGGCGCTGCGCCCAGCAGGGGGATGGCCAGGTTGTCCTGCACAAGGCGACGGTGGTGGATGGCAAACGCTGCGTGGAGATTGCGGGGGACGAGTCGAATCCCAAGAATCCCTTTGTGATTCTGGGCAGGCAACTGCCGCCCTTGGAGGATGGGGCGACCTACCGCGTCTCCTTCCGCTTCAAGACCAGGATAGCGCCCGACATCAGGAAGCAATTGCGGGTCCGCCTTCAGCAATACGATGCCAAGGGCGGAAACCTGGGCGGCGGGGCAGACGTGTTCTTCTATGACCGCGACGGCTGGCGCGTCTTTGACTGCGCCTTCAAAAGCGCGGCTGGGGCGGCAAAGTCCTATCTTTACCTGGAAACAGGCAACCTGAGCAGCACAGACCGGCTTTGGCTGACCGACCTGGCCATGGAGAAGACCGCGGACAACGACCGGGGACTGCTTGCCAACGGCGGCTTCGAACTGGGGCTGGCGCCCTGGATGTCGTTCCAGCAGCGGGGCGGCTGGCGCCAGCTCTACACCATGAGTCCCGACACGCCCTTCGGCAAACGCTGCCTGGACATCACCGGCGACCCTGAAAACAAGTCCAACCGACTGGTCATCCTGAACCAGCAGCTGAGCGCCTTCGAGCCAGAGACCGAATACCTGCTTTCATTCCAGTTCCGCTGTCTCGTCAAGGAGAAGTCCAAGGGCAAGCTGTTCTACGTTCATGTCCAGCAGCTGGACGCCAAGGGCAACCGTCTCAAGGGCTACGAAGCGCATCTCCCGCTGGACAGCGACCTGTGGACCTACCGCCAGCTCACCTTCACCACCCTGCCCAACGCCGCCAAGGTCGCCATCCATTTCTGCACCGCCGAACTCCGGCCCGAAGACCACATTTACCTGGACGAAGTGACCGTCGAGAAGGCGCAGACCCCGGGAGCCCCCTTTGACGCCGGGAAACTGGTCGCGGCCAAGTGCGAGGTCCGTCAAAGCCAGGCGGGCGTGGCGAGGATAGATCCCGCGACAGGTCTGCTGGCCAGCCTGGAACTCGCGGGGCAGACAGTCATCCCGCCGGCGGAGAACGCCAGCGTCATCTACGCCTCCCGCGGCGACCGTGAGGAAATGCTCTCCGGCAAGGGCGAACCCGGCAAGGCCTTCCCGTTCCGCGCCACCGCGGAGTACTCCTGGGAGGGAGGGGAATTCCGCGAAGTCGTCCTTATCGAGGCGACTGCCGACGCCAGCGGCCCGTTCAAGCTCGGCGTGAGGCACGGTGCGCAGCCTGGCGTGTGGGACAACATCGTCTGCGGTCTGTTCCCCGTGCGGGTCATCCCGTTTGACAAGCCCACGGTGTTCAGCTACGGGACAGCGCCGAATGACCTGAACCTGACACAGTTGGATTTGTACCAGGGATACATCATGCCGCTGCTGGTGCTGGAAGGCGAAAAGAGCTACCTCTCCATCTCCAGCCACAGCTACGATGACGCGGTGACCTTCCGCCCGAACATTCCCCAGGGGTATGTCTCGACCGTGGAGCGCAATCCGCTGTCGGTGCGCAAGGGCGACAGGTTCCGCCTCGAACTGAACTGGCGGCTCTTTGACCGCCAAAAGGCGATGCTGCGGGATGTGTGGCGCGCCGCCATCCTGACGATACGCTCGGAGAACCCGATGCTGAAGGAATTCTTCCCTGTCCGCGACCCGGGGCCGCGCACGGTCGTTCCCGGCCCGCTGGGAGCGGTGACGGGGTTCAAGGAGTCGCGGGTCCAGCGCCTCTATCCGCACAGCGCCATCTGGCAGGCCTGGCACGACGACGTATTCGAGGATTTCCCCATCACCGGCTCGTGGTGGAACGGCTCCACCGAATACCGCGAAAAACTCACCCCGGAGAAGGTCAAGGCGCACTTTGACGACCTGAAGGCGCGGGGCTTCTCCGTCATCGCCTACATCCGCACCTTCTGCAACCTGGAACTGGCGGGCAAGCAGTACCCCGCGAACTGGCTGCGCAACGCACCAGGAGGAGGCGTTCAACTCTACGGAGGCGGCTATCGGCGCCAGTTCCCCAAGCATGTCCAGGAGGACACGGGCTTCAAGGAAATCGTCTGGGGAATGTTCGACACCTTCCAGCCTGGCTGCCTGGATTTCCTGCTCGACCGCTTCACCAAGGTCGTTGACGCCTACCATCCCTGGGCTGTCGGGTGGGACTGCGCGGGTTTCGGCCCGGAGGATTTCCTGATGGTCGCCAGCTTCACCGAAAAACTGCGCAAGAGCGGCAATCCAACCCGAGTGGTCGGCAACGAGTGCGTCGGCCCCATCACCGCCTATCTGGACTGGACCATCATCGAGAACGGCTTTGTCGGCGGCAAGACCCCCTACGACTTCGAGATTGCGCGCGCCCTCCCCCTCCCCATCGTCTGCCTGGAACGGTTCAACCTCGCGGAGGCAGCCGTCCAGAATTTCCTCAACGGCAAGCGCACCTGGCTGCGTCCCTGGGGACTTGACTGGACAAAGCGCTACCTGGCGTTCCTCGTGGCGAAGGAGCCTGCCCTGCGCGGGACTCCCAAAGTCATGGAGCACCACTGCCAGGTCAACTGGTACCTCAAGGACTTGTCCTTGGGCGCCTCCGCTGGCGTGCCCGAAGAGGCCAAGCCCACGCCTGAGCCGCTTCTCCGCATGAACGACGTCAACGGAGTCATCCGCATCGACCGCAGTTTCGCCCTCCGCTTCCCCAACGGACGGGATGCGGACGGGCCGCTCACCGCCTGCGCCTGGGCCGACTCCAAGAGCGGGCATTTCCGCCTGGCCGGCTACAACGAGGCCACGGAGGACAGGGAGTTCCGCCTGCGCCTTGACCCAGCCGCCTTCGCCGAGCAGGGGTGGTCAGTCGCCCAAATCAAGAACTGCGAGGCGTTCCTTTGCACCCCCGCCGAGTACAAGCCCGTCACGCTCACCTTCGCCGACAACGGCGGGATGCCCGAAATCCGCTGCACCCTCCCCGCCTACACCGCTCTGCATGTCTTCGCCGAAAAATAAATTTACCCACCAACACCAATAAAAGGAGAACGAAAGATGAACCAAAAATCGCACGGTTTCACGCTCATCGAACTGCTTGTAGTTTAGTCATTTGCATTACAGTGAAATATTAGCCTATTTTCTACTTGAATCCACTATGAAACCTGCATTTTTTAATCTTGTTCCTCTACTTGCCGAAATCGTCAAATTTGCTCGGAGATTTTCATGTTGGCAAAGTCCACGGTGACCTTGTGTTCGTCTGACGAGCCGTAGATGTATATGACCTCGATTTTAGCCTGCCTGAGGTCTATGACTTTCCTGTTTCCCTCCTTTGGC
>JAFRLP010000637.1 GCA_017431185.1 Victivallales bacterium
CAGGCTCATGAGGTTGCCCACCTTGTTCACCTGGTAGTACTCCCGAGACAGGTCCTTGCAGTGGTCGAACATGTGGATGCGGCGCCTGCTTTGACATGTCCTGAGACAGATTTCCCATCGGGGCGTGACGTGACAGGCGTGAGGCTTCAACCTGCCCGCGAGGCCTCAGGCCTCGCGGATTGAAGGAGCCGGGTTTTCTGAATAGACGCGACATCCAAAGGAGCACACGTGAAGAAATCCTTGCGCATATTGGTGTTGAACGGTCCCAACCTGCAATTGCTGGGAATCCGCGAACCTGACATATACGGTCGAGCCAGCCTGGCGGAACTGGAGACGCTGCTTCGGGCCGAGGCGGCGCGGCTGGGAGCGCTTGTCGCCTGTTATCAAAGCAATGACGAAGGGCGTCTGCTTGACCTCATCGGGGCTGCGCCTGGCCTCTATGACGCCATCCTCATCAATCCAGGAGCCTTCACCCACACCAGCCTGGCATTGCACGACGCGCTGGCAGGGGTTGCCCTGCCCGCATGCGAGGTGCATCTGTCAAACATCCATTCCCGCGAGGATATCCGCCACACCTCCCTGACCGCGCCCGCCTGCATCGGACAGATTGCCGGCTTCGGCTTTGACTCCTACCTGCTTGGCTTGCAGGCGCTGGTGAGGCATCTGAAACAATCATCGGCACGCTGAACGAGAAAACCATGGAAAAGACAATGAATCTGAACACCGTCGGCCAACTGGCCCAACTGATGCGGAAATACGAGTTGACGGAAGTGGAGTTCGAGCAGGCGGGGGGACGCATCCGCCTGGCGCGCAGCGCCAATGCGGTGTCCGCCATGCCTGCGGCCGTGCCCGCCGAGCCTGCAAGCCAGCCTGACCCCATTGTGTCCGAAAGCGCGGCTCCCGAAGTGGAGACGATAGTGTCGCCTCTTGTCGGCACCTTCTACGCCTCTTCCAGCCCCGAGGGAACGCCGCTGGTCTCCGAGGGCAGCCGGGTGGAGCCAGGCATGGTGGTCTGCATTGTGGAGGCAATGAAGGTCATGAATGAAATCCGCGCTGAAAAGGCGGGCCTCATCACCCGTGTGCTGGTCAAGAATGCCTCGCCAGTCGAGTATGGTCAGGTGTTGTTTGAAATGACTTCGGACAAGGCAAAGTGACCGTCATGCCCAGACCATTCTCATTGCCAATCGTGGGGAGATAGCGGTGCGGGTCATCCGGGCCTGCCGTGAGATGGGGCTGACCAGTGTCGTCGCCTATTCCGAGGCAGACCGCCATTCCCTGCCAGTCATGATGGCTGACCACGCCATCTGCATTGGCGCTGGACCAGCCTCGGAGAGTTACCTGAAGATAGACCGCCTGATTGCAGCCGCCGAACTCTGCGGCGCCACCGCCATTCACCCCGGCTATGGCTTCCTTTCCGAAAACCCGCATTTCGCGGACATCTGCGAAAAGTGCTCCATTCGCTTCGTCGGGCCGTCTGCGGAGGCTATCCGTGTCTTGGGGGACAAAAGCCAGGCGCGCGCCTTGATGGCAGGCGCAGGTGTGCCGGTCATTCCTGGCAGCGGCAAACTCTCCGGCGTCTCTGACGCCAAACGGGCCGCTGCCGAGATTGGCTATCCGGTGATGCTCAAGGCGACGTCCGGCGGCGGCGGAAAGGGGATGCGCGTGGTGAAAAGCGAGGAGGAGATGGAGGAGTCTTTCCTCGCCGCCTCCAGCGAGGCGCGCAGGGCATTCGCGGCGGGCGATCTGCTTGTGGAGAAATTGCTCAACCATCCCAAGCACGTTGAAATCCAGATTATGGCTGACCAGGCGGGACACGTGGTGCAGTTAGGTGACCGCGACTGCTCCATGCAACGCCGTCACCAGAAGGTCATCGAGGAGTCGCCCTGCCTGGCTTTGGGGGCGGATATCCGTCGACGGATGGGGGCGGCGGCCATCCAGGCAGCCAGGGCGGCGAACTACGTCGGCGCGGGAACCGTTGAATTCCTTTATGACGACGGCGAGTTCTATTTCCTGGAGATGAACACCCGCATTCAGGTCGAACATCCCGTCACGGAAATGGTCACCGGCATCGACCTCGTGCGCGAGATGATCCGAATCGCCGGCGGCGAGCCGTTGCGCATCCGTCAGGACGAAGTGCGCGTCAGCGGCCATTCGATCGAGGTTCGCATCAACGCCGAGGATCCCGCCAGGAATTTCCTGCCCAATCCGGGTACGGTGAACGCGCTGTGCGTCCCCGGTGGTGACGGCGTGCGCTTCGACAGCATGCTCTATCAGGGCTACACGGTGCCGCCGTTCTACGACAGCCTGCTCGGCAAGCTGATCGTGCACGACAAGGATCGGCCGAGCGCCATCAGGCGGCTCGAACGCGCGCTGGCCGAGCTCAACGTCGAGGGCATTTTCACGACAAAGCCCCTGCACCAGGCGCTGGCGCGCGACGCCGACGTCAAGGCCGGACGCTTCCATACGGCATGGCTCGAACCGTGGCTGGAGTCCCATGCCGCCGGCCTTGAGGCTTATAAGGAAGACCTCGCTGCCGCCCGCCTGAAATCCGCTTACCGCCGCATCACGTTCCCTGGCGGACATCTCGCCGTCAAGATACTGGTACCTTATGCCCTTCTCGTCCAGTATGGGCCTCACA
>JAFRLP010000638.1 GCA_017431185.1 Victivallales bacterium
CATTCAACCGCAACGAAATCGAGCACGCCAAAGACCCCTGCCAGGAAGGCCCCCTGGCCGCCCTGCTCAAGAAACTGGGGCATCTCCGCGATTTGGAATTCGAGCGCCAGACCCGGGAACCCGAATACCGTCGACGCCTCTCCCTCTCCATCGTCACCGCACGCGGCATCCCTGGACTGGAACGGGTCGTATCCACTCTGCGCAACTGGGAGGTCACCATCGACCGAAGCTTTTTCCTGGACGGACTGGACAAGGGACGCATCCTCTCCACGCTGCGCCCGCATATCTTCTTTGACGACAACCTCTTCCCCAACCTGGAGACCGCCAAGGACTTCACCCCCTGCGTACACGTCCCGTTCACCAAGAAATTTTCGCCAGCGGACATCGACCAGGCGAAACCGACGCCAGCGCCATAGACGGCGGACTTCGGGCCGATTTGCCAACCTGTGTCCGTGACATTGGCAAATTTTACAAAAGAGTATATATTATGCATATTGCAGGAGATTTTGATTGTTGCAATGCCGGTTTCAGGTTCTCCAGAGAAATGACGGGGAAAGTGACCAATGTCGTGGCTCCAAATAGAAAAGCAGATAGCCGCCTATAAAAGGCGTCCTGACTTGAAGTCAGCAGCCGCATTGGACAAAGTGCTGAAGAGCTCCGCCCCCTTTCTGGAGAAATTGGCGGAATACTGCATCGTCAAGCATGAGCCACTCCAAAAGGACGGGGTGGCATTCCAATTTTCGGAAAACGGACAGTACCCAGAGTGGTGCTGCAGTTTTGACTCCGAACACAATCTATTCGTAATCAACGTCTTAGGAATTGATTCCTTTTATCTTTTTTGTCAACAGGCAACCCAAGAGATTTTATCGCCGGAACTGACCCGCACGGAGAAACGCTGGCGTTGCTTTTGCCGTGAACTGGCGAAGCTGCCCCGCAATCTGTTTGTCCTGCTGCTTCTCTTCCAGGAAGAGGCGCGGGTGATGCAAATCACCGAGCCGGTCCGCCGACGCCGCGAAGAACTCTCCCAGGCTGACTTAGACTATTTCCACATCCTCTGGGCTGTCCAGGAACTGGAGACCGTTTACCGACAACTGACTGGAAATTCCCTGCGCAGAGACACGCAATTCACCTGGTTCGAGTCGGAATGGCTTTAAATAATCCCCAAAAATGTTCATCCTGCTTTCCATCATCACAGCGGCACTGGTACTGTTCTGGTGCTGGGCATTGCTCAAATCCCGTCAGGAACCAGGCAGGTTGCCCCGCCTGAAATGGCCAGGCGTGGCACTGGGAATCCCCTGCCTCGTCTGGTCTGCCTGGCACGCCTGCGAGATGCTGGAGGGCGATTTGGCCAGATTCCACCCACTGGTGTGGCTGCTGGTGCCAGTTTCGGCCATCCTCTGCGCCTGGCTGATGGATTACCTGTTTGCCAGAGCGACAGGTGGTTTTCTGATTCTCGCGGCCAATGAACTGATTCACGGTGCCTTTGTCCACGCCGTGCCTGTCCGCCCCCTGTTCTCCGCGGTCTGCCTGCTGCTGGGAGTGGCGGGCATGTTTTTGATAGCCTCTCCCTGGCATCTCCGCAATCTGCTGGAACGCGCTCCGCAAAATGCCCGACGACAGCGGGTGGCCGCTGGCGCGCTGGTCTTCGCTGCAGCGACATTGTTCCTCCTTCCTTTGTTCTCCTAGGCATGAAACACTTTAGTCTTCCCTTCCTTCTGCTGACTCTCGGATTGCTGCTGTGCGCTGGATGCAGCCAGCCTGAAGACCATATTGCCGCCCAATTGAGAATCCGCTCTGGGGATTGCCAGATGGCTGCCCCAGGCACCGAGTGCCCAGCCCCCCTGGTCGTTGAAGTCCTGGGCCCCGTGCGCCGAAGCTGGGCTGGGGCTGGCCACCGCCGCCCCGCCGTGGGCGTGACAGTGCGAATCGAACCGCTGACCGCCGATGCCCAAGCCATTCCGCAGGAGGCAAAAACCGACATTGACGGTCGCGTCCGCCTGAAACTGAATCTGGCTCCCCGCTTTGGAGACCAGTACTTTCAAGTCAGTTGCCCCGATGTCCCCACCGTCCAGCCTGTATGCGTTCATGCGGTGGCCGGCGTCTCCATAGAAGGGGCGCTGCAAGAGACGGTGGCAGGAGATCATCTGCTCAGTCCCATCCTGGTGCATCTGAAGAACGTGGATGGCTCTCCCCTGGCAGACCAGCCAGTCTTCTTTGCGCTGAAGTCAGGGCCGTCAGACGCCAAATTGACGGCGGAACGGGTATTGACCGACAAGAACGGCATCGCCTCCGTCAACCTCCAGACCGTCCCCGGCTACACAGGCAAATACGAGATTTCGGCGGATGTCGGGGACGGGGAACTGCGCGCACGCGGACTGATTATCCCCGTCCTGGCCATGAGCCGCCCTGCCCTGCTGATGGGCGTGCTGGGCGGACTGGGCATCTTCATCTTCGGCATGACCATGATGAGCGACGGTCTCCAGCAAATGGCGGGGAACCGTCTGAAGAATCTCCTGCAGCTGTTCACGGGCAACCGCTTCAAGGCGATGCTGGCGGGCATTGTGGTCACCACGCTCATCCAGTCTTCGGGAGCCTGCACCGTGATGGTGGTGGGCTTCGTGAATGCGGCGCTGCTGACCTTGAACCAGGGGCTGGGCATCATCCTGGGCTCGGCCATCGGGACCACCGTGACCGCGCAGATGGTCTCCTTCAAGCTGGACTTTCTGGCGCTTCCCGCCATCGCCCTCGGAGTCGTATGGCTGCTGATGGCCCGCAAAAGCCAGAGCAAGGGAGTCGCCAACGCCATCCTGGGCTTCGGCCTGCTCTTCTATGGCATGACCCTGATGTCCAGCCAGTTAAGGGGCATCGCCGAATTCCCCGCCTTCATCGCCTTCTTCCGCAAATTCGACTGCACGCCTGGTGCGGACGGCTCGATTCCCATCGGCGGAATCCTCGGAGCCATCGTGGTCGGAACGGTGATGACCGTGGTGGTGCAGAGCAGCTCGGCAACCGTCGGCGTCGCCATTGCCATGGCGGAGAGCGGGCTGCTCAACTTCTACACGGCCGTTCCGCTGATTCTGGGCGACAACATCGGCTCGACCATCACGGGCGTGCTCGGCTCCCTCAACAGCAGCCGCCCTGCGCAGCGCACGGCCTTCGCCAACACCGTGTTCAAACTGCTCTCCGTGTTCATCATGATACCGCTGTTCTATGTATCATGGCGCGGCAGACCCTGCTTCCTGACCTTGGTGGACATCGTGACCTCCGGTGAGGTGTTCGCGGAGATTCCCGAAAACCTGGGACGCCACCTGGCCAGCGCCCATACGCTTTTCAACATCTTCAGCGTAATGCTGTTCCTGCCTTTGGTCAATATGCTGGGCTTCCTGGCCAGCCTGGCTCTGCCAGAACGACAGGACGCCAGCCAGAAGAACGGCGAAATCTATCCTCTGGAGCAACGCCTGCTCAACACTCCGTCCGCCGCCCTCTCACAGGTGCTCTATGCGCTCCTCGCCATGACGGAATGCGCGATGGACTTGACGCGGAAGGCCATCGCCTCCGTCGCCGTGCCCGAATCCGCCACGCCGCGGGAGGAGGTTGACAAGCAGGAGGAACGCATTGACCACGCACAGCACTCCATCATCAACTATCTGGTGCAGCTGACCCGACGCAATCTGGACAACAGCCAGTCCACCGCCATCCCCGTATTCATGCACTGCGTCAATGACGTGGAACGCATTGGCGACCGCGCCGTCAACATCTTCAATCTGCTTCCGCAGGCCGCCGAGTCGGAAGGTCGCTTTTCCGTGGAGGGACTCCGCGACCTTCACGAAATCGGCGACAGCCTGGACAAAATGGAGGCAACCCTGAATGACATCCTGCGCCATAATAATGTGGACGGCGTGCAGGACATGGTGCTGATGGAGGCGGAGGTCAAGAAAATGGCCGTCAAATTCGAGCAGGCCCATGAAGCACGCCTGCGCAACCAGACCTGCTCCGTGGAGAAGGGCGTGGTCTATGTCGATTTGCTCTCCAATCTGGAGCGCATCGCGGCGCACCTGGCCAATGTCGGCGAACGCGCCCCGCAGCTGCTGCCGCATAGCGTCTCCTTCCAGCGGGAGCCGCCGCGAAATTAGCGGGCAGGTTCTCTTAATTCAGAGCGCCAGGCTGCTTCAGCCGCGAGGCCAAAAGGCCTCGCGGGCAGGCTCTCTTAATTCAGAGCGCCAGGCTGCTTCAACCGCGAGGCCTGAAGGCCTCGCGGTTTGAAAAGGCCTGGGGTACTGAATAGATACAAAAACGAAACCTTACTGCGGCAGTTCAACCGCGAAAGCGTTGATCGGGTCAATGACCGTCTTGACCGCCTCAACCGTGACCTGCGACACGGGCTGGTCAGTCATCAGAATGGCAAGGGCGCGCTTGCCTTCCGGGTCACGCGGCGCGTGGATGTCCTCAATGTTGAGCCCAGCCTTGGCGCAGGCGGTGCAAATGCTGGCCAGCACGCCGGGACGGTCCCGATATTCAGCCAGGAAAGCGTGCGCGGTCGGCATGAAATAGAGGTGCTCAAAGTCATTGATGCGGGACACCAGCAGGTTGTTCTCCGTAATGGTGCCGCGGACGGAGGACTTGCCGCCATCCCCCTCCAAATCAATGGTCATCGAGTTGCCGTACTGCTTCTGGTTGGCAGGTTCGCGGAACTCCACCACAATGCCCTGCTGCCGGAGATACTCCTCGGCCTCGTGCGGTCCCAGCCCCATGCTGGAACTGTCCGTCTCGCCAGACAATGCGGCGGCAATCGGCGGCAGGAACCACTTGTCGAACTTCGCCAAGTCCCCATAGAAACTGCACCGCACGGCGCGCACGCTGGTCTTGCGGCCCAGGCAGGCGCGCGCCAGCAATGCCAGGCGGTTGGCCAGTTTCTGGTAGTTGCCATCCAGTCCGTCCGGCAAATCCTTGTTGACGATGTAGCGGGTGACGCCATTCTCAAAATACTCGATGAGCTGCTCGGCAGAGCGTTTCGCGGCATTGAAATTGGCCTCATGGGTGTTGGCCCCCAGATGCGGGAGCATCACGTCCGCCACATCGGCGATGGATTTCGGACCCGCCTCATCTTTGGGATAGACGTCATTGCAGTAAACCAGCTTCTTGGTCGCCTTGGCGGTGCGGAGGTCATCCTCGTTGACAATGCCGGAGCGGGCGCAGTTGATGAGCACCACGCCTGGCTTGACCAAGGAGAGAAGACGGGCGTTGACCATGCCCCGGGTCTCGTCATTCTCGGGAATATGGAGCGTGATGATGTCGGACTCACGGAAAATCTCCTCAATGGAGGCCAATTTCACGCCCAGCTGCTCGGCCTTGGCGGCGGAGACGATGGGGTCATACCCCAGGAACTTCATGTCAAACCCGCGAAAACGGCGCACCACCAGCTGGCCGATGTTCCCCAGTCCCACAATGCCCAGGGTCTTCCCCGTCACCTCATGTCCCATGAACTTCTTCTTCTCCCAGCCGCCGGCGCGGGCGCTGATGTCGCCGGGAACCACAAAGCGGTAGGCGGCCAAGGCCATCGCCACGACCTCCTCCGCCACGGAATTGGAGTTGGCCCCTGGCGTGTTCATGACATCGACCCCTTTCTTGCGGGCGTACTTGATGTCAATGGTGTTGAAGCCGGCGCCGGCCCGCACCACCGTCTTGAGCTGCGGCAAGGCGTCAATCAGGTCGGCCCCGACCTTTTCAGAACGCACGATGATGGCCTCGGCATCACTGTTCTGCGCAACCAGGGCGCCTATGTCGGTCTCGCTGTCCTGGACTACACAATAACCGCGTTTCTGAAGAATCTCCGCCGCCACCTTGTCGAGTTTGGTGGGAATCAAAACCTTTCTCATCGTGTTTCCTTCGTTTGTTCCAATGTGGTTTCAAGCAGGCGAAAAACCTGTCTTTGATAATATATTCCCAAATGGGCTTAAATCAACCTGAACTCCCTCTATTCCGAAGCAACTGCAAAAAAAAATGACCAAGCGACTTGCAAGGGTGTCAAGAGGTGATATATTAATGGGCGTTGATTCACCATTGAAGTGCTGGGGTCATAGCGCAATTTGGTTAGAGCACCGCCCTGTCACGGCGGAGGTTACGGGTTCGATCCCCGTTGACCTCGCCAGTTCAAGCATCCTTCAAGCCACGGTCTTCCGTGGCTTTTCTTTTTTACGGCGCAGGCGGTTCCGCACACTCGGCGCAGCGCCAGGCACGTCCGGCACGGGACATCAGATGGCCGCAGCAGGGGCAGCGCGGCACAGGGGTCGCCACAGGAATCATGCTCTGATAGTCAGGCCCCGCCTCCGCAATGCAGGGATAGCGCGTGGGCTCCAAGTCCTCGCTTCGATGCCGCACCTCGCTCTCCGTCTGATAGGACAAGGCCAGCACCGTATTGAGACTGACCGACGCATCCTCGTGATCCAGCCAGGGCCTCAAGTTGACCAGCATCGCCTGATAAAAGCGGCAATAGGCCAGAAATGCGTCCTCGGTACACTGGGATGATGCGTATGTCGTGGCACCCACCCGCAGGACGGCCAGGGAATCCTTCTGCCACAACGGCATCCCGTTTGCCTTCAGCAAGGCGCTGACGGCCTTCTCCAGCCAGTGCAGCAGATGGAGTTCCCGCACGGCGCGTATTGACGAGGCGACTCCCGCCGTCAAATCCTCCAGCAGAAGAGACCAAATCCGCCGTCCAGTCGGCAGCAACTCCTCCACGCCGGTCTTGGGTTCACGGCTCGCCAAACCCGCCAACCCCAGCACAACCAGCGTGCCCATTGCACAACAACGAATCTTAAAATACTTGGAAGATGGGAGAACCATTCCTTGCCTCCATTCCTTTTGATTTAGTAAACAATATACAAGATAATCTATTCTTTCCTTTTTTCAAACGGGTAAGTGAAAAATTTTCCAAAAAACTCCCATTTGGCACACCCCAATATTTCCCGTCCCCGATTCGTTTATGGAAAAAGGGCAGTCATTGCCGTTCCAAGTGGCAATCCGCCGCACACCTCCCGTCTCCACTATGAACCCAAGACACACCTACCGCCTTCTGGGGCTTCTGTCTCTGCTCTGCACCGCACTTTTCGCCGAACTGCCACGCGGGTGGAATGAGGTTCTCTCCTGCCGCAAGCCAGAGGGGAACCTGAGTTTTGCCGTGGATTGGACAGATGCGCACAGGGAGGTCATCTTTCTGCTGAGCCCCAAGAACCAGACCAGGTTCATCGAGGTCGCGCTCGGCGCACGCTCCTGGCAAGTGCGCGAACTGCTGCCCAACGGACAGCGGCGTCCCCTTCCCCATCTTCGCGAATGGGAGCCGCCCTCCTTCACGCCTGGCCGCCAGGAAATGCTCTTCAAAATCCGCGAAAACGAGTGGTACTGCTACGTGAACGGACAACTCCGCGGCTCCCTGGCCGCCCCCTTCGCATTTCCGGGAACCGTCTGCTGGCCGGCGCGCCCTGGCGTCAAATTGGCGGGGAGAATGCGTTTCCTCCCCACCCCGCGCCCCTCCTTCCAAACCGACTTCATGATTGAGCCAGGCGCCCCCAACGAACTCTATCCCTGGACAATCCAGACGGGGGCATGGTCTCTGCACACCGCCCTGCAACAGGCGGTCATCCGCCCCGAAACAGACCAGAAACGCACCAAGGAGGCCCCGCTGACGGCGGACAAATCCCCCAACTTCTACTCCCTGACGGGAAGCGGCAAAGAGGCGGACTCCGTCATCACCACAGGCTACGACTTCTATGACGGATACTCGCTGACGGCATCCCTCCAACTCAACCAAGGCGAGGCGGGACTGGTGTTTCTCCACAGGGAGGCACCCGTGCCCCCCGCGCCGACGGAGGGCGAGCCAGCCGTGCCTGACCCGAACCAGGCCTCCTTCTGGGCGCTCACCATCGTGATGACCCCAGACCCGGACGCACGGCACATCCGCCTCTGGAAGCAGGAGAACGGCACACGCACGGAAATGGCACGTGCAACCACCCCGCTCCACCTTGACCAATGGTACCTGCCAGGCATCCGACTGGAAGGCGCCGAACTGGTCTGCCTGCTCGACAACCATGAACTCTTCCGCGTCAAAGGCAGCCTGCCCGCCGGCGGCAAAGCGGGGTTGTACGCCAAGACGCCCGAGGCAGTCCGCTTTGACGACGTGACCCTCTCCCCCGTCACCGCCTTCGACTTGGCGTCGCCAGCAGCCCTTGCCTACAACACCCTGGCCGGCAGCCAGGCGTTCACCGTCCAATACGCCGAGAAGAGACAGCCGTCCTTCCAAGTCAGCCAGGAGGCCCTGCCCCCGACCATCCGTGCCGCCGCTCCCAGGAAGGACGAATATCTGGTCTTGGGGCGCCCCTTCAACTCCAGCCTGGCCATCGCGGCGGAATGCACACCAGACTCCGACACCTCCATCACCGCCGGCCTTCTCATGGGCTGGACAGGCCATGACCAGCCACATTATCGGTTCCAGGTCAAGCGAAACGCCGTCGAGACACTCTGCGCATTGCTGAAAATCCTGCCGGACGGCGGCAGCGCCGTCCTTGACATGTACGCCCTGCCCAGCCACGCACAGCCGCCTCTGCGTCTGATGGCGGACACTACGGAGAGCGGGCTTATCCGCTGCTATCTGAACGATTTGCTTGTCCACCGTGAAAAGGTTCCGGCGCCAGTCACCGGCGGCATGGGGCTTTGGCTCGCCAAAGGCGGTTCCGCCACCTTCGGCAACCTCGAACTGATGACCAGCGTTCCCCGCATCCTGGAGCAACAGCAGAAAAACCCCGTGTTCCAGAAGGACAGTTTCATGCGCCACTGGGCCTCGCCAGAGGGACAGTGGATCAGCGGCGGCAAAGACCTGCTCTGGCACAAGGGGGACTTCTTCGGCGATTTCTCCATCCTGATGCCAGCCGTCCCCAACACAGAATTGCACCTGGCGGTCCCCGATGGCAAAGACCAGGGCACGGTCGTCATCCTCGCCCAGGACAGCAAATTGACGCTGGAAACCCGTGCGCCTGAGCAGGAACCGCAGATTCAGGCATGGGACATCGTGGTTCCCGATGGAACCAAACGGGCAGACCTCCGCTACGAGGTCAAGCACGAGGGCAGCTGGCTCTGGCTGGAAGTCGGCGGGCAGACCGTGCTTCGCCAACGTCTGGGCTTCCTGCTCAAGAAATGCGGCACGCGCGTGCTAGCCAAACGGCTCACCCTCACCCACATGGCGCAAAGCAAGGTCACCCGGTCAAAGGTCATCGACGAGTTCTTCAACGAATCCCCCCATGACTGGCTCACCAACGGAGGCGACTGGCAGATCATCAACCGGTTCCAATGCACGCCAAGCTGGTCACACATGATTGACGAGGCCCCCAATGGCCTGGGCGCCATCTGGCGCAAGCAAATCTTCACGGGGGACCTGACTCTGGAATTCTACGCCGGCACACGCCATAATTACTATGACAAGATGGGCAACCTCAACTGCACCATCATGGCAGCCGACAACACCCCATCCAGCGGCTACACCGTCGCCTGCACCCAGTGGGACCAGAACCTATCGCAGAACTGGACGACCTTCTACCGCAACGGCAAGCCCATCGACAAGTCCAGCGCCTACCTCGTTCCACGCCGGCGAAAGGGAATGTACCGCCGCATCCTAAACCCGCTGGTCGCACAGGGACGCCCCTACCACGGCGCCTGGTTCTACATCAAACTCCGTAAAATCGGCGACAAACTGGAATACTACTTTGACGACGAACTCATCTTCACCGAACACGACCCGCAGGCTCTCCAGAGAGGCCTGGTGGGCATCTGGACATTCGTCCACAGCATGACCCTGGCGCAAATCAAAATCACCTTCGACCACGTGGAAAACCGCCCCTTCGAGGTAAAACTCCTGCCTGTCGCCCCGGGCACGGCGGCACAGCCACAGGCAACGGCCTCAAACATACCCCAAGTCCACGGTTTCCCCCTGGCGCCGCTGAACCGGCAATACTGGAAACTGGATGACAGGGTTGCCCAGGGAACCCTAACCTTCGCCGACCGTTCCATGTCGGTCACCTCCCGTCTCGGCGGCGGAGAGATGAAGGCGGAGGCAAAACTGCCGTCCATCCCGCTGGACAAACTGGCGGGCTGGGCGTTTGAGGTCCGCCGCACCCCCACCGTCCGTTTCAATTACTTCTATGCCTTCGAGGGGACGCCACATAGGTATTTCCACCATATCACAGGGACGGAGTTCAGCGATGGCCTCTGGAAGCAGGCTGGCGCCACGCAAGTCCCGCCAGGCGAGTGGACAACCGTCCGCGCCTGGATTCCGCCGCGGTTCCGCAGGGCAGACGCCAGCAAAACCAAAGTCGCAGTCGGCGGTTTCGGCTTGGAGCAGTTGGACTTTCTGGCCTCGGGAATTGGCGGCAACGTCCCCGGCGACCGCTATGCCATCCGTGCCTTCCGCCCTGTCTTCTACGGCAAACCTGAAATCAAGACCGAGAACGCCGCGCTGAACGAAGAATACGCCAAGCGACTGGCTGCCGCTCGTCCGGACAGCCAAGGCATCTACATGGCGCAATTGCCCTTCAACGGCGCGGATTACCGCGTGGAATGGGTCAATCTCCCCGAGCAGCCGGACATCAGCCTGGAATGGGACTCACAAATCCCGAACACCATCCGATGCACCAACCGCCTGCCCTTCCCCGACCCCCGCCTGACAGGACTGACAATGGCCATCGCAAACACCAAACTGGAGATGCGCAGCGAACCCGGCGAGGGCATTCTCGGCGCTCTCCCGCGCCTGCCGGCAATCCAGCAGGCCATGCAGGAGGAACAGCTCTCCGTCAAACTCGACGGCACGGGATTCTCACGCACCATCTCCCTGCCCGCCAAGGCGGCCAAACGTCTGCGCTCCGCCCCCGTCCTGCTCAAACTGGATGGACTGACCCCATTCTGCTGCACCTTCGAGAACGGGCCCCAGCCTCCCCTCGCCTTTGAACAGGGACGCATGGACTTCGGCTGGGCAGGCCCGCAGGCGCACGTGCTCACCATCCGCAACACCGACTCCAATCAACGCCTCCGCACCAATTTCCAGAGCGATTTCTCCCTGGTCAACTACCCTGTCGCGCAGATGCGCTACCGCGCCGGCGACATGGCACAGGTCAGCATGACCTTGAAAGGCCACCAGGCGCTGCGCCTCTCTCCAGACGACAGGGGGGCATACAGCGTCCGCCACGCCAAGGCTTTCGCATTGGATGACCAGTGGCACACCTGGACAGGCCTCGCCTCGGACGCCTGCGACAGCTCCCCGTACAGCGCTTCACGCTTCCAAATGACCGATTTCCGAATCGCCTCCATCGGAAACATAGACCAGACGGGACGCTACAGCCACTATGCCCTGGATGACTTTGTATTCGGCCCCGCCGTCGCGAATGAAACACAGCTCGCCTGCACCCCCGCGTTCTTTGACTTTGACGGCGTGCAGGCTGTGCAGCATGCCATCCTGCCTGGCAATGTCCCCTGGCACGACATTCCTGAAAAGGAGAGGGAGGCCCTCGCCTGGAACGATGCCAAACCCGACGAAAAACTGCTCCCCAAACTGCCGGCGTCCCTCAAAGACGGTCTCCACCATCTGCTGCTTCGCGCCCGGAACGTCCACGGTCTCACCAGCCAGCCCCTGGATGTGCCGTTCCTGCTGGACCGCCAGCCCCTCACCACCTCCTTCCGCTTTGAGGAGGACGCCAAAGACAGTTTCCTGCGCAATGGCACACGTCTGCGGGTCGAATTGAACAACCACGGTCTCTCCCCCTGGGCCATCGAGAAGGCGCGCTTCCAGGCAGACGGGAAAAAAATCTCCGTTACCCCATGGGGCAGCAATTTCGACCATCGGCCTTCCACCGAAATCCTTACTCTCAATTACGCCTTCCTGCTGCGAAATCTCCTGAACAAGGCTCAAGACGGCGAGGTCATCACCATTTCCATTGACCGCATCATGGACGGCGCAGGCAACCCAACCCCTCGTCTCGACATTCCCTATAAACTGGATTACGCCAAGGATAGATTCGGACCGAACTGGTACACGATGGAATTCGGTTCCAGCGTCTATTTCTTTGTCAACTGGGATGGGCACCAGAGCAAGGAGAAGCGTCCTTTCGAGCCAGCCCCGCATAACCAGTACAACCTGACCACTGGTCCGCATGGCTGCTCCACTCTGGATTTGCTGGCGTACTACGGCGGTTCAGGCCTGACCCGCAAAGTGGAGTGGTCTCCCATCCGCCATCCCTGGCTCTCCTTCCGGATGTGCCGCAAAAACGTGCGCCCCCAGACCGCCATCTACATCGACCTGGATA
>JAFRLP010000639.1 GCA_017431185.1 Victivallales bacterium
AGTCAGCAGCACGTCGCCGACGTTGCCCTCGCTGAAGACGACAGTGACGGCATCGGAAGCCGTGTCGGTGCCTTCCGCGAAGGCAGTGCCTGGCCCCGAGACAGACCATTTCATGGTGATGCTGAAGGATGCCTCGTCGTCATCGTCATCGTTGTTTTCCTGCTCATTCTCCTCATTCGGCTCGTCATCTGGCTCGTCCAGATATTCGTAGTGATAGTCTATCTGGAAACTTGCAGTGTAGTCCTGCATGAAGGAAGGATAGTCGGGGGGAATGACCAGTGTGTGCTCGTGCGCACCGGAAATTCTGACATTGGAGATGTCGGCAACGGTGTATTTCACCGTCTTGCCATACACGAGCATGACCAGGAAAAGCAATGGGATGAGAATCTTTTTCATTTAGATACCCGTGTTAAAAAGGATGCTGGATGTTTGAAAACACTGGACTATGACGCGACACTCAAAGACGGAAAAAAGTATTTTCTGAAGACATGGATGGCAAAAATACAATATCGGTTTATAATATGGCAGTTGTCCTTTGATTTGTCAAATCATTTTTTAGCAAACTCCTATTTTGCCAATGAACACTGTCTGGAGAATCGGTAATTTATCAATGGAGGCAGCGTTTGCGTCCCTTTGCTTGCACACCCCGCGAAAAACGTTGTATTCCCTGGGAGTGATAATCATGCTTGCATGTGGTGTTGTGGGGGGAGATGCGCTCACGGAACAGCCTCTGGAGAAGCAAACAACCTTGGCGCAGGATACTGGCGTTGTGGAAATTGCCTGTGAGGCATCGCTGGCGGACATCAATGCATGGCTTGCCCAGAAGAAATATGAGCAGGTGCTTCCAGTTGTGGAACAGTGGGGGCGAAAGCTGCCTTCAGGATTGGCTGAACGCGTCCGTCTGATTATGCTGGGCAAGTGTCTTCTTGGCCTCAAGCGGCACGATGAGGCGGTGGACTGTTTGCAAAAAGCGTGCAATGCCGAGCCAGAGGCCCTGGACGCGGCTGCCGTCGAGGCTTGCACTCTTCTGGGCTTTGCCTATGCGCAACAAAAACAAACGGAAAGGGCGAAACAGATGTGGTTCAAGGCTGCGGAAATGACCCCCTTGGTTGAATTAAAGACACTTGGACTGAAGAAATCTCCGACCTATTTTCTCAACCGTGTTTCGCTGGGAGGCACAGAACGTGAACTGGCTGTCGCCTGGGAAAGAATTGCCGCCTTGCACCAGGAGTACGGTGACAGGCTCTCGCAGACTGATGCCATGCTTCAGCGGCTTGCTCTCGCGGCGAATTTTCCTGGCATGCGGCAACTGGCCGTGGAGACAGGAAGGCTTCTGCTGGAATGCGACAACCCGAACCTGGCCTCCACTCTGTTCCTCCGCGCCCTGGACACGGGGCTTGACAGGTGCTTCACGCTGAAGGCACGGCTGGCCGAGAACCAGAGTCAGCTTAATCTGGTGGCGAAGCCCCCAACAGAGCAACTTGTCCGTGAGGCCATTTCCGGTCTCAACGAATGCCTGTCGGCTGTTTCTCCGACAGAATGTCTGCCTGTGGAACAACTTGCCGCATTCAGTGACTCTTGTTATCACGCTCTGGTCGAAACCTATCGTCCTGACACAGGACACGGTGACACTTTTTGGGCGCTTGCCAAGACGGCAATCCCTGGCTTCTGGCGGTCGTTCTGCCTGCTTCAGGCAGCCCAGGCATATCTACGAGAAGGTTGTTTTCACCAATGTCGGCTTTGCGTCCGCCAGGCTTTGTCCAAGCCGATGGGCATTGTCGGTCAGGCTCAATTCGACCATCTTGATGTCCTGGCCGCCGCAGGAGAAGGAAAATACCGGGAGGCTGCGAAAAAATTAGGGGGGGCTGATTTGGATGCACAGTCACTGCCTGCTTCTTCAACACTGCTGACCTTGGCCGAATGTCAGGAAGCTGCCTTTGAGTTTTTAAAGGCAGAAAACAGCTATCGCCACTTATCTGCAAGCACCAGGTGCATCAGGCATAAGATGGAGGCAGATTACGCCTTGAAACGTCTGGAGACGCTTCAAGGCCTGAAAACGGTCGCGGAGGAACAGCGATGCCTCTTTGTGCTTCCTGACGATCGCTCCACACGAGGTGACTGGGCTCTTGGTTATGGACTTGAAGCATACCTGCTGGCCGCGCATGAGTTCAAACGCGACACCAACGGAGGGCTTGTCGTCGGAAGCGGTCTTAAATGCCGTTTTCGCACGACGAAGGCCACCGAGAAATCGCGCCTTTGGGTGACAAGAAAGTCGGTGGAGGATGTGTCCGCTTTGTGGAATCCGCGCCGTGCCACCAGGACGGCCGCGAATCGCGATGATTATGGTGAGCAATATCCCATCGGCGCAGGACCTGACCTGCTGATGTCCTGTGAGGTGCCGAAGGGAACACACCTTCTGTCACTTTATTTTGTCAACGACTACAATTATTATGAAAGCAACCGCGCTTATACGGTTACTGCGACGGATGAAAACGGCCATCTGCTTTGTGCTGTGCCTGTACGACATTTCGGCGGCGGACTCTACAAGCGGTTTGCCGTGGACGGCCCGGTAACCCTCCAGTTCAGGATGTGGCGAAACACCTCCATCAACGTGATATTCGCGGGGGCGTTTCTGGACTCGCCTTTCCTGCCGCCAATTCCCGCATGCCTGTCCAAGGAAAATGACAGTCTGCAGAACTGCTACAACGAACTGCGGAAGGCCGTCGAGACGGCCAAGGCCGCTGACCTTCCTGTCCTGCTGGACAAGGGCAACGAGCTTTTCGAGACCATAAGCCAAAAGCACTCCCAGAAGACAAAGATGACCAGCGTTTGGATGCAGGCGAAACTGGCCTCATTCACAGGACGACCACGGGAAGGAATGCGTTTGTTGAAGCAGGCTGTCAATAACTCCAGCTCCCTTGGGGAAATCTACACGCTCATCATGGACACCTTCGCGGGACAGGAGGTTAAACAGCGTACAATCTCCTGGCTGCCGCCTGGCTGCCATGAGCTCGATGTCCTCTGGCAGACTTATTTTAGGAAATTGGCGGAGAGTGGCGAGTGCCTGGGAATAGGCGAGCTGATGCGGATGGCGCAATCAAATGACTGGCGCATTACTTCCTGCGCGATGAAGGAGGCATGGACGCTGCTGGAGAGGCAACGGAAAATGCCAGTTGGTGCGCAGTTGGCCACGGAACTCTGTATAGCGGGAAAAATCGTAGGCGAGGAGAGGGATGCCGTGGCGTTGTCGGCACTTGACGCGCTGGAGAGGAAAGCGCGTGAAACAGGCGATGCAGAGGTTCTGAAGCGCGTGGCGGACCACTTTTTAACGCTTTCCGGAAGATTGCCAATGGATACGGAACGTCTAATGGGACTATGTTCCCTGGCAAATGACAACGGGATGCCAGAGGAAATCCTCGAAACGGCTGCCTTGCGTGTTGCGGAGTCCTTCGCGCGGAAACGCGATTTCAGAAAGGCACGAGAATGGCTGGACAAGGTACCAGATGCCTTGCTTTCCTCTCATGGCAGACAAGTCCTCCTGAAGCGCTGGCATACCATGGAGGATGCCTTGAACAACAGAAAAAAGGACACTAAGGGAAAATAGCGAGCACCTGAATCCCGCTCCCATGAAACACAGCGTGGGTTGCCGACGGTGAATACGCCATTGGCATCCTAACGCAATTGCGAATAAAAATCGCCAGTTGAATTGATTTCCTTGGAACTGTGGATAAATTTAGAGATGATTGTAACTGTTCTGAACACCATTTGTTGTCCACAACCATGCCGCTTTGGATTGTCATACTACTGGACATTGCCGTAATCTGGTTCTTCTTCGGCAACAACATCCTGGAACTGGTGAGCACGCCAGTGATGAAGCGTCGCCGCCGTCTCAAGGAGTACGCCAAGCACTACCGTGCCCTGCTGGAGCGTGACCGCGACCTTCTGACCAAAGAGCAGCGCGAGAGCCTGCAAGGGCTGATTGACGAGGTGGAGACCGCGTGGAAAGGCACGTCCGAACAGGCTGCGGCCTGCCTTGCGGCCCAGGAGACCCAGGCGACGCAGAAACGCCTCCCGCCGGAAAAGAAACACACCTGGCTGCGGGAGCATTTGGAGATGGCGGTGGTCGTGCTGGCGGTGGCGTTTGGCATCAGGGCGCTGTTCCTTCAGCCGTTCAAGATTCCCACGGGGAGCATGCAGCCGACACTGTTCGGCATACACTATGTGGCGAGCGAGAACGGCAAGGAGCCGCCGTCCTCCGCGCTGGCCCGTCTGTGGGCATACGCCAACTACTCGCAGCGCACCATGGCTCCCGTGGTTCAGGCCAATGGCTACTTTGACCCCGACAGCGTTGAGCCAGCCCCCTCCTGGCCACTGTTCCCCAAGACCTCGTTTGCCATCGGCGATGTGCGGTACACCCTTCCTGGCACGCCAGACACTGTGCTCAAAACCTTGTCGGAGGAGGCGGGGGAGATGCGCCGTTCCCGCTTTTTCCACAATGTCAGGCTCTACCGCATCTACCATTTCCGCCAGTCGCTCGGCCAGGAGGAACGGGAGGACGGCTATTTCCGCGCGGGGGAGAAGTTGCTGAACGGCTCTTTGAGCCTGGGCGACCATCTGTTCGTCAACCGCACCAGTTTGGCCTTCCGCGAACCTCGGCGTGGGGATGTGATGGTGTTCCTGACCAGGAATCTCCGCGACCCTGACGGGACTGGCTTCGGCGGCGGCTACTACATCAAGCGCCTGGTTGGCCTGCCTGGGGATGAACTGCGCATCCGCGACCATAAGCTCTGGGTGAAGCGTCCGGGCGACTCGGATTTCCGCGAATACACCGCATCGGACGCGCCGGGCTTTGCCCGTGTCCACAGCCAGAAGGGCGGCTACCACGGCTACGCCAACATGCCCGGCACGCAGTTCCTTGCCAGCGGAGCCGATTCCTTCAAAGTGCCCGCTGGACACTATTTCATGCTTGGCGACAACAGCGAAAACAGCAAGGACAGCCGGTATTGGGGGACAGTGCCCCGCGAGAATCTCGTGGGAACCGCCTGCGTGATCTGGTGGCCCTTCACCCGCCGCTGGGGATGGGTTGACCGCTGCGAACCCCTGCCGTTTTCCTCCCCCGCCAATGTGCCTGCGCGTTAGGGAGTTGGCAACGGCAATTCCACCGAAAAGGTATCTATCCGGTAAACATGGAGCTTGCGCAGGCAACATGTGCGCGGCGCGTCTTCAAGGTGGTGTCCTTCCCAAGCGAGAAGGCATCGCCTTTCGGAAAGAGAATCCTGGGCCACAACTCTGCAGCGTTGCTTTTCCATGACTGAACATTTCAGAAGCCTGTATTTTTCCTCAAGGATCTTTTTTTCGCCTGATTTCCCTTGCAGCATACAGCGGATGACCCACACCTCGGACGACTACAATGAAGGCGTGCGTTGTCAAAGGGAGTTCTGGAAGATCATCTATGTCATTTCCGGCCATGGAAAGAAGATTATCAATGACCGCAAGTACCCGATGTCCCCTGGCAGCCTTTTTGTCATCCACCCCGACGACGTGACCACCTTCCAGATTGAATCCGCGGAGATTGACATCTATAACATCGTGTTCATGCCGGGATTGATTCGCGAAGGCCTCAGGGAACTCAAAAACGATTTCGGCTTCTTTGCGATTTTCGGAAATGATTTTCAGTCCTCCCCTGAGTTGCGGGAGAGGCTTTATGTGCTGGACTCAAGCAAGGAGATTGGTTCGCTGGTTCGGAAAATGGACAGGGAATATCGCCAGAAAGCCTCGAATTACCGGAATATGATTAAGCTTTATCTGCAGGCTCTCCTCATCGATATCAGTCGGCTAAGCACCATGCAGGCTCGCAGGGGAAGAAAGGAGAGCATCGTGCAGTACATCGACCATATTATCCACACCCAATACCATG
Source organism: Victivallales bacterium (assembly GCA_017431185.1). The sequence goes on from JAFRLP010000639.1 coordinate 5,918, forward strand.
AGACATTCGACTTTGATTTCCTGGCGGCGCAAATCGGACTCAACAAGACGTACATTAGCCGTCTCTACAGCAGTTCCACAGGGAAGACCATCACCGAAACGCTCCAGCGGCACCGCTGTGAATGCGCCAAGGACATGCTGCAGTCATCTGCCAAGAGCATCTCTGAAATTTGCTATGCGTGCGGGTTCAATGACTTGAGTTATTTCTATCGTCTGTTCAAAGCCACGTTCGGGATGAATCCCGGCCAGTATCGGAAAAAATTCCGCCTGTGCAATTGAAGTCTGCAAGGCCATTGCGAGCAGAACAGACCATGCGGGGTGCGGTTTGCCAAACCCGGCCCCTGTTATGAGGCCGGTGTGCCAATCACATCCTCAGTTTCAGACTTCCTGACCTCGGGGAAATTGCTTATGTGGTGTTTTTCGTTTCTCCCAGCAAGGTGTAGCGCAACACATAGTCAGTTCCGGGGAATGGCGTCAGTGTTTCGTTGAGTGTCTCCATCAGCTTTGCCGTCATCCGA
>JAFRLP010000640.1 GCA_017431185.1 Victivallales bacterium
GAACAGCCGGCCGGCTCCTTCCGCATCAACGACAAAATCTGCCTGACTGAGATGGACCACCGCACGGATTTCTCCGAGTTGGGCTGCCGTGTCGGCGGCTTTGACCGCAGGGGTCTTGGCAACGCCACAGGCGACCGACTGGTCAATGCGCAGATACGGCGGGACTTCGGAATGACACTGACCCAAGGAGAATATGCCTGGATATGCACCATCGCAGGCTACAACACCTGGTCGGAAAATTACCATGCCATACTGGGCGAGTACCTGCGGGCCGCGCAGGCCACGCTCCAGCGCCCGCTGGCATCGGACTGGGGCAAAATCGCGTTCTTCCAGGACCTCAAGGCCAAACGCTCCAGCGGACGGCCATACGGCTTCGGCTACAACACCGACCGCTGTCCGCGCAAGGGCATTATGACCAGCGGAGTCGGCTTCAGCGATTATCTGGTGGAGGACATCGGCAACCCACGCCTGGAGAATGGCAAAATCTACATCTTCGCCAACAATGTCAACATGACCGCCCAACAGGTCGATTACATCACCGGCAACCTGCAGAAGAATGGCAACATTCTGGTGTTCACCTTCGCCACCGCGCTGAACACGGAAGGCGGTTTCGAGCCCAATATCCAGGCACTGACGGGGATGCGTGTTTGCAAGGACCTGGGCAAGACCGTGCTGTTCCAGTACGCCGAACGCCAAAGCGACGACCCGCTGGCCAAAGGCCTTGCCTTTGTCCCTGTAGAACGCGGAGACAGAATCCCGCTGTTCTGGGTGGATGACACGGAGGCCACGCCGCTTGCCTGGCATGAAAGCGACCCGACCCTGGTTGCGGCAGCCGTCAGGCGTTTTCCCGACTGGACGGCTGTCTATCTGGCCAACGGCTACTTCGGACGCGATTTCCCCAGGGCGCTTGTCCAGGAAGCGGGCCTGCTCCCTGACGGCCCAGCCGGGGATGTGACGCTGGCTGGCAACTCACTGCGCATCCTCCACGCCGCCACAGGCGGCTTGAAGGAACTGCGATGGGACGGAAAGGCCAATCTTCTCGACCTGCAGACGGGGCAGCTGGTCGGCTACTCCACCGACTGCTATCGGTTCATGGCCAGACCTGGAGACACACGCTGGTTCAAAATCGTCAAATAAGGAGAACAGACATGAAGAACAGGACAAGACGTTTCACGCTCATCGAATTGCTCGTCGTCATAGCCATCATCAGCGTGCTTGCGGCGATGCTGCTGCCCGCCTTGAGCAAGGCACGGGACAAGGCACGCGCCATTTCCTGCACGAACAACCTCAAGACCTGGGGAATGTGCATGGTGTTCTACACCGATGAACAGGATGGCTTCCTGACTGGCAACATGGTCACCAACCTCCAGGTATCCTCCCAAGCCACCAATCCGACCGTGAACTGGCACGACTACCGCGGCGCACTCCGGCAGTACATCCAGAAGGACGATGTCGAGCACTGGGGCGGATACGACCTATGGCAGTCCGGCAAACTGTTCAACGGTTGCCCTGGGTTCTCGACCGCCACCGGTTTTGCCAGGTTCCGCAGTTACCGCATCAACTACGGGGTCTGCCGCAACAATTCCTACCAGTGGAGTTCCTATCTGGGCTACGGCAACTACAAAAAACTCACGCAGGTGCGCACCCCCTCGGCGTTTGCGCATGTCAGCGACGGTTCGGGAAGCGATTCAGCCATCATCACCAGCACTACGCTTAACGACATCCAGACCAACAAACCGCGCTATTTTCGGCATGGCGGTTGCATGAACGCGGTCTTCCTGGACAGCCACGTCAGCACCATCAGGGAGTTCAACAACACCACCATGAAGGAGACCTGGAATATCTGGCCGTAATCGTCCCTTCTGTCCCATATTCCATTTCGGAATAGGCCGCGCGGAGGGCGGCCTGCCAAACCAGGCCAAACTTCAAGCGCAAGCAAGGGGTTTGGCAGACCGTGCTCCGCGCGGCCACCCTCCAATTGCACAGGCGGAAAGAAGGCAGGCGTGATTGGCGAGGGCGAGGGCAAGTGCAGTCGCCGCCTGTCACCGTCACAGCGCGAGCATGTCGGTCAAGGTGATGTTCCGCCAGGCCGGCAGGGAAAGCACGTGGGCAAGGAGAATGGCGGAACCAGTGGCGTCGAACAGCGCGTCATGCGGTTCCAGACCTGGGCAGAGTTTTTGAACCTCGGAGACAAGCTCCAGATAATCCAGAATGTCCGACAGGGCAAAAGACGGCAGGGATGGATAGGCGGCACGGGCGATTTTCAGAGAGTCCAGCCAGGGGCCGAACTGATGCAGAGGGAAGAAGCGTTCCAGGATGGTGCGTTCCGTCGGGGCGTTATGCGCCAGCAGGCAGTGCCCTGTCAGCCAGGGCTCCAGACTGGGCCATAGTTCCAATAGCGTCGGGGCCGCGTCAAGTTCCTCGCGTATGGTGGCCCAGCGGCCTGGCGCGTATGGATTGAATGGATGGTCAAAGGGGACGTTCAGCAGGAGGGATAGTCCGCCTCCCCCCAGCAATTCCCCCTGCCGGATGGCGACTGCGCCCAGTTGCCAGGGCAGATTGCCACGGCGGACGCCTTGCCCTGTGGTCTCAAAGTCCAGGGCCACCATGTCCAGTTCGCGCACCAGCATCTCGACAGAAGGGAAATGTGCGCTCACCTGTCGGGGACGGGCGGACGCTTGTCCCCCAACTCCAGAATGACCACCGTGGAATTCATATTGTAGGCTTTGTACTGCTGATGCAGGACAAGGGCGATGCGTTTGCCGTCGGGATGCCAGGCAACCATTCCAACATAGCAGCGGACGCCGATGAATTGCGGGCTGGAGCGGTCGTTGAAGCCAGTCAGCCGCACCTTGTCACGTCCATCCGCGTTCATAATCCAAAGTTCCGTGACGATGTTCTGCTGCCAGCGGCTGCCGCCTGGTCCCAGGTAGGAGATGGTATAATCCTCCGAACTGCTCCAGGCGATTTTGTGCCCGTTGGGAGACCAGGCCCCATAGCGGTCCCAGGTATTGGGAGAGCGCGTCAGCACCCTTGGCTTTTCCGAAAGGGAGAAATTGCCGTCTTTGTCGTAGAGGTCCTGTTCACAGATGTCCATTCCAACCCACTCCTGGTTGTTGAGGTTGGCGGCAAAAAGAATCTTGCGTCCGTCAGGTGAGAAGCCGTAACTTTCGAGGAAGGCTCCGTTTTTCCTGAGTCCATCTGGAGCGAATTGGCGGATATTCTTCAGCGACGGTGTGCTGCCCTGGAAACTGAAGTCGGCGATTGCCAGGGTGCGATTGCCCCAGAGGAACTCGCTGCCAACCTGCGAAGTGACCATCGTCCAGAGAAGCAATTTTCCATTTTGGGAAAACCGTGGCATGACCACTCCCTTCGGTGCGGTGAAACTGGCTGTTTCGTTGGTCAGTTGCCAGAAGGAACGGCCATTTGCATCTCCAAGGACAAGGTTGCAGTGCAGGCCATAACCGGGCAGGGAGCGCTTGAACTCGTTGCTGTTGACGTTCTGTCCGCAAAAGACAAAGTACTTCCCTGACCTGCTGGCAGATGACAGTCCATCTGTGTACCAGGCTGGATTGGAGTTGTTAAGGCGCGTGTTGTTGGGTGCGCGGGCGGCGCTGAGAACGCGTGTCGTAGCCTTGTCGGCGTCTGTCTTGACCGAAGCGATGGCAAAGAAAGTGTTGATGCCTTGCTGGTCGATGATGAGGTTTGCCCCGTCCGCACTCCAATGGATGCTTTCGATGTTGCGGTCAGTAGCCTTGCGGAGTTGCCCCTGGGGCTCAAACAGGAGGATGGTTTTGGTCACGCCGATTCGACTGTTGAACAGATTTTCAACACCGACCTTACTGGAGGATGCCTCCGCCGCAAAAACGGCAGGCGTCCAGGCGCATAGCAGGGCGATTCCAAAAATATTTTTCATAGATGACCTCCCGTGAAAATTGCGGTGGTTTGGGAAAAACGAAAATGTCCGATTAGAGAGAAGATGCCTTTGTCCAAACACTGAATTGGCAGTTTTCTTACAAAGGCCATCTTCTTGTGCGAATTTGGGCAAGGCCGAGAAGAGGGTCTTGCGGCCTCGGGGACGATTAAGACTGTGGCTTATTCTTAAAAAACGGTGTCGGGGCTTTTTTGTTGGATGACAACAATGGCTTTTTTGCTGGTTCAGGCAATGTTTTTTTCTCGGCAGCCGCAGCAGATGGCGCCACTGAGGATGAGGGCGCAGTTTTTCCGTCGCCAGATGCCTGCGCCGAAGGGGAAGAAGGCGCTGGCGCACTCGGCTTGGCGGTGGTCTGCGGTGCCGCAGGTGTCACGGCGGGCGCTGGCACACCAGGCTTGGCGGCGGTCTGCGGTGCCGCAGGTGTCACGGCGGGCGCTGGC
>JAFRLP010000641.1 GCA_017431185.1 Victivallales bacterium
AGACGTATGCGTCAAAATCGTATTTTCTGTAATGTCCCATGATTTCCAGCGACAGCGGCAGGCTGGTCGCATTGATTCCGACAAGCAACTCCATCCGATGGTTGACGCACTCGCAGGCCCAGGCCACCGCCTCTTCCTTGAACACATCGGAAAAGCTGCCCCATTCGCCCATGGAGCCGAACAGGAACACGCCGTCCAAACCATGCCGGACATTCCGTTCCAGAATGTTTTTCAGCCCCGTTTTGTCAAGACGCCCGTTTTCAAGGAGCGGCGTGACCGTTGCACTGATGACTTTCTTGCTCATTTTTTCTAGTCCTCTGGTATCACAATGATTGCCTCTTTACAAATCAGCGGCGACTCCAAGCGCAATTCCGTCTGTCGGATGATGTAATTCAGGGAATTGACCATCCCAACTGAAATGCATGGACGCGCGCAGGATTTCGACGCTTTTCCCTGAAATGTTCGTCACTTTTATTGTGGCGGCGCGGGCGCTGAAGTCATTGGGACGCACGAGATACCTTCCGTCCGCATATTCGCACTTATCCTTGTTGAACATCACCTCCAGCCTGTCAGCACCCTCGAAACTGAAGGCGACAAGCGGGGATTTCTCCGGAACCATCCCTGTCACAAAGGTGAAGTCACAGCTTGCGTTCGGCTCCAGGAACTGCGGAAGCTGATAAGGATATTTGCCATTTTCCTTCAGTTCCCTGCGCCAGACTGAAAAATAGGCGTCATTGCTTTCTGCCCGCCAGCCTTTCAAAAACGTTCCTTCATCCATTTCCAGGTCATCGTACCCGATGTCAATGGAGAAATTCTTTCCCAGCAATGTCTCCCAAGAACCGCATTGGGCGAAGATTTCAGGCATCGTCCTTTTATTGCGCACGTTCATGAAATTGAAAAGGTAAATCCCGTCGGAACCATTCCCAAGCGCCACTCGGCAGGCCCCGCGGATAAACGGCAATTGCCGTCGGTCAAAAGGTTCATGCGCCCATGCTCCGCTTGGCCCGTCGGCGGGATACCCAGGATAAGGTTGATGTGGTGCATCGACGCAGGCGGTGACAGGAAAACTCTCATCCCCGACGGTGGCCTTCCACGCAGACGGATCAAGGGTGTAATTCCGCAGGTATTTTGGAGAAATGATAATTCGGTCGATGTACCCGCGCCGTGCCCATTCCACTGCATCAAGTCCGTGATGGCGGGCGCTCTCCACCGTCGCGGGCACTCTCGATGCAATCAAGATTCGGTGCCTGCGTCGGACAGAGAAATCATTTGCCATCCTGCGTATCCTTCGCATGTACTCATTCATCATCGGTATGTGAGAACGGCCCTCCCCGTCGTTGAAATGCGGAACATGCCTCATCCAGTCCATGACGATTCCGTCCACATCGTACAAGTCCAGATTTTCTTTTATGACATTGAAGAAAGTCTCCCTGACCGCTGGATGCTCATAGGAAAGACCAGACTGCGGGGCATGGCTTTTCGTCCGCAGCTCTGGATGCTCCGACCACAACCTGCTGTGCCCAGGAGCATGTTCAAGCCAAGTGCTGTGCTGGTCATTCATGCGGATGGTCAGCCATGGCGAGAGTCCCTTGGCTCTGGCCCTTCGCACCAGATAATCATTGGAGTCGCACCCCATGCTTGCCAGGACAACGATATTGGCCGCATTGCGGTAGGATGAAACGCTGCCAGTACAGCCACAGAACCATGGCTGATTCAATCCCCTTTCCATTTCAAATCCTGCAATGAATTCCTCGACTGCCTTCGCGCCGGGATACATGGCGTTCTGGCCGCAGGTGCCGATTACGAGAGTTTTCACGTCTGTTCCAGCCAGGTCATCCACAATGCGATCCAAGTCGCCTGGCACCATGGTCCCAGCCTCGTGACAATGATATCTGGCGTTGCAGTCTTCATCGAAGAAAATCATTTTCGCCCCTCCTGCCTGTTCAATCTCTCGATGAGGTCATAAAGCGTCGTTCTGGTTTTCTCCATGACATTGATGTCCTTGCAGTATGTGCTCATTCCAGTGCAGAGGGCATCGCGTATTTTCTGCAGTTCAGCCAAGTGACCTTCCCTATCCGCTTCCGGCTTTTCGTCGATAAGGCGTGACGCCAGCCTGACCGCCAGCACGTCATCCGCTCCGTCACGCAGGGCGGTGGCACGGCGGCTTGGATAGATTTCGCCGTCGGGTCCAGGGTAGAAGATTGCGCCCATGCCATTATTGGTGTTGTGGGTGGCATTCCAGCGCGACCAGTCCATGTCGTTGTCACCTGACGGCGGGGCATTGTACCTCCACATGTGGTAATCCCAGTAGAGGGTGCCGAAAATATGGTCGAAGCCTATCATCTCCCAGTAAAAGGCCCTGGCGAAAATCAGTGGCTGATCAACCCGTTCAAAGTTTGCGAAAGGAAAATACGCCCCGCCGCCGACGTAAGTCCAGAACTGTGTCCCGTATTCCCGCTGAATGCGCTTGTTGAAGCGGACAAACCCGAATCCGTTGGCAGGACAGTGGATATCCATGTACTTGTAAATACTCTTGTCCGCAGCCGGCTCGGCGCAGGTAGAGACGATTATGACATCCTTGGGAAGAATCCTCTTCGCGTTGCTGAAAGCCGAAACGATTTGTCCATTGAGATGGGAGCGAGATTCGTCATATCCGTAAAGATACAGTTTGAGCTTATCTCCGCCTGGAACCGATTTGATGAAGTTGTATTTCCTCATCAATTCGTTGTAATTGCATTCTATGCAGCTGTTGACCAGGCGTATCGACACTGGCTCGGCATCGCCCTTTTCAAAAACCATGCTGCCAAGGTTCTCTTTGGCACGAAGGTTGTCCAGCCAAAAATCAGTCATCGGCTGAAAATCCTTCAGACCAGTACGCCAAGGTTCCAAATCCTGGCGCATGGCATGGAAATTCTTTCCATGAAACTGCCTACCTCCCTCCAAAGTCATGACCACTGGCTCACGCTCTCGAGCAGAGAGCAGGAAATATTTCTGCACAGGCACTGCCTCGGTCCAGTCCCGCGTTTCACTGTAATGAATTTTAAGATACTTGTACAGTTTGGTAGATGCCTGTGGGGTGATGAGCAGGTCATGCTCATCGATTCCACACGCCAAAAGGCGCGGTGCGATTTTTACCTTGGCTGGTATCCGAAAGAAGGTTTCCCCATCCTTGCTGCCATACAGTTCGGTAAAGTTGACAATGCGAGGGTCCGGATGTGCCAGTGACTCCGCCTGCGCACGTCCGAGACTCACACCGGTCAGCCCGTGTTTGACCGCCCATTCCAAATCCTCGTCAAGGGGGCTGTACATATATAAGTCCACAGGGTTCATCCGATGTTCCAGCATGGCGAGCATCATATTGCGCCGTGCTGTTTTGCCGACCGAATCACCATACCATCTGTGAAATGCGGCGCAATGCCATCCGCCAATTGACGGGATAGTGGCGTTGCCAAAATCGAAGTCTCGCACACGGACTTTCAAAGGCAAGGAGGCCACCGTCTCATCATTGTGCATCACATCCACAATCAGTTCATACATCCCTGGCTTGGTGCCTTTGCCTGCCGTCACGTCTATCTGCACAGGCTGATTGCGGTAGGACTCCATGGAAAACCTGCCTCCAGGAGCGTAATTTTTCAAAACATCCGGCATTTCCACATCTCCGCCCAGTGTAAGCGGCATCTGCGGATTAGGTTCCGCCATGAGCGTGATGTAATCCGTAAGGTCAGACTTCCTGACCTCGGGGAAATTGCTTATGTGGTGTTTTTCGTTTCTCCCAGCAAGGTGTAGCGCAACACATAGTCAGTTCCGGGGAATGGCGTCAGTGTTTCGTTGAGTGTCTCCATCAGCTTTGCCGTCATCCGAT
>JAFRLP010000642.1 GCA_017431185.1 Victivallales bacterium
CAGTTCCGCGAGGAACTCTACTGGCTGCCTGGCTGGAAGGACGCGGTGAAGGGCGAGGTGACCATCATTCCGCCCAGGGGCAAGAGCTTCTCGAACAAGAACACCAAGCCGTCCTTCTTCTCCACCTCGGAGGCGGAACTCCAGCGCATCCTGGATTTGTCGGACACCGAGTTGGAGTCTGTCCAGGAGGCGCGTCGCCTATGGGTGGAGGAGGGGAGGGAACTCTCGGAGAGCCTGGACGCGGACCTCCTGGTCAAGGTCAACAACAACTTCAATTTCACGGAGTCCAATGTCGCCCAATACACCGTCTCCGTCCCGTCTCCCGATGGCTCGTTTCGGGTGCTGCGCAGTGTTGTCCGAGAGTGCGACCTCTCCAAGGCGACCATCTACGCCGACAGGAATTCCCAGACTCTCTCCATCTGGTCGGCGACCAGTTGGTGAGGAGGGCTGCCGATGGAACTTAACACACCAAAAAGTGTCAAAATCCAAGAATGTATCAATTTTCGCATCAAGTTGCGGAAGCCACTTGTTTTTCTCGTATCTTGTGGCATTTTAATGCCATGACAAACACCAAAGCCTGATGATGACTGCCTTATGAAATACGCCAGAAACATAAGCGCCGCGTTTACCTGGACGGTAGAGGGGCAATGCCGTGCCGTTGTCCTGGAACGGACATCGGGCGGATGCCGCGTCAAGGCGCACTGGGCGGGCGACGTCGCCTCCAAGGCGTCGGCCATCTCCGAGGCCTTGGCGACCGCGCGCCGTCAACTGGATTTCCCCGACGGGACGTATGTCGTCGCCGGCGCCACCAACGGTGGTTGGGGGATGGCTGAACTGGCCATGCCTCAACTCAGACCGGAGGAGTTGCGCGGGGCCCTGGCATTCGAGTTGCGAAAGCACACTCCGCTGCCAGTGGAGCGTTTGACCTGGGGATACCGCGTGATTCCTGAGGAGAATGCCGGCAAGGCGTCCATGCTCAGGGTGCGTCTCTTCTATGTCAAGACCGACGTGTGGCGGTTTTGGATGAGCGCCGTGGCGGGCCTTGGGCACCTGGACATGGTTGCCGCGCCCGCCGTCCTGCTGGACCCGGTGGCGGAGGGAAAGCCGGTCGTCATTCCGGGAAGGAGACCGTTCCGCTACGTCCCGTCGCAGAATGGCCGTGATGAAATCCATGCCTCCACTACAGGAGAGGATGGAACTCCGCTTCCCCTGGCTGAACTGTTTCCTGTGGAGGGGGTGCTGCTCGGTTCGCTGGAGAAGGAAGAGGTGGCCAGGCAGCAGGAATACCTCCCCGCCATCCTCATGGCGATGTATGCGCTCTCCCCTGAATTGACGCGCGACATTTCCACCATGCCGAGGGTGAGCGAGGAACTGCGTCCCCGCCGGTATGTCGCCTTGCAGTTGTTCTGCGCCTTGCTGGCTCTGGTCTGCCTGACGTTTCTGCTCATCGGAAGCATGATGGGACTGCGGATTCGGCTGGACCGCCTGAACCGCATCGAAAAGGACATCCGCGCGGTGGAGACCCAGACCGTCGCCCTGCGCAAGCAGATTGGCCAGAACAGCAAGGAGGTCGCCCAGAGTCTGGAGGAGGAGATCGCGCGCTATCAGTTCGACTTCCCCGGTCTGCCCGAGGTGCTCACCGAATTGACTGGCATCATCAAGGCCCCAGGCTGGCTTGGCGGTGGCTTTGAGTGGAAGGCGGAGCCAGGAGTGACGGTCACGCCCGTCACCTTCTCGCTTCGTGAACCCGTCGGCGCCATGGAAAACACCGATTTGGTCACCCGTCTCAATGATTCCCCTATCCTGGGGGACGTCAAGGAGACGCAATCTCAAATCACCCGCAACAGCATGTCTGAACGGCGCTTCTCCTTGAATGTCCGTTACGACACCGAGACGGAACGGGAGGCTGTCAAGCGGGCGCAGGCGGAGGCACGGCGCCGTGCCCAGGCGGAAAAGGCCCGGGAAAAGCTGGACAAGGCCCGGGTGGTCGAGGAGGATGAGTCGGACGATGGAGGGGACGAGCAGGCCGCACCCGCGCCAGCCGACGCACCGTCTGCCCCGCCTGCTCCCCCGTCCTTTCCCGCGACGCCCTGATTTCGCATAGAGGAGACAACGCCCTATGGCTGCCATGGATAAGAAGACAAAACAGCAAATTCTGCTGACCATCCTGCTGGTCGGGTTTCTGGTCATCGTGGTGAAGCAGTACCTGCCGTCGCTCAAGCTGCCGACGCAGGCCCGCATTGACGAGCAGATGCGCATTCTACAGTCACGCAAGAGCGACTTGGCGGTTCAGCAGAAGATGAACGATGACTGGCGTCAGGAACTGGGGGAGTTGCAGGCCAAGACCTCGATGTTCTGGACACGGAAGCGTCCGACCATGCCAGTGGAGCAGGAGGTGGCGGAGGAGTTCAAGGAAATCACGCGGCTGGCCAGCGTCAATCTTCAGCGGACCAGTTCCAAATTGCAGAAGAATCTGTCAGCCAGTTATGTCCAGACCGTGGAAGTGGAACTGCAAATGACCAACTCCAGCATGCAGGAATTCTCCCGTCTGCTTCGGGAGGTCAATAACCACCGCCGAAAACTTTACTGGACAAGCTGCAAGATAGACCCTGACAACCAGCAGAAGCCCAACGGCATTCGGGTCAGCGCGCGTTTGCAGGCGTATGTGCTCAATGATGACGCCACCCGCATCCTCGACACTGGCGTGAACACCGCGTCCACCGCCGCGAACGGCAAGAACGGAGCACGCAAAACTCCTGCCGCGCGTCCTGCGGCAACCCGTAACAATGCCGCCATGACGACGCGCAACAACGCCGCCATGACGACGCGCCAGCAGCCGCGCAAGAGCGGTGTTTCCGCTGCGAAAGGAGGCCAATGATGCAGTTCGGTTCACGTACTTGGCTTTTGATGGTGGTGGTGCTGGCGGCGGGGACGGTTCTCTCCGTCTCCTTCATGCGGCAGATGTCACGCCCCCTGCCCAAATATGAGCCTGACAAGCTTGTGGTGCCGGAGGCCCGGGCACAGGCGGCCGCGCCCCGTGTCCTGATGCGTTCCCCAAACACCGTCAAGAGTGCCGTCAAGCCCAATTACGACTCGCTTTGGAAGCATACCCTCTTCAAGGACACCCGCACGGAGGATGCGGCGGCGGCCTCCGCCGACGAGTCCGTAGCGAAGGCGGATGAGGAGCAGGTCAATTCCGAATTCGAACTCATCGGCATTGTGCGCATCGGCCCTGTGGACTCCGCCATTCCCGTGGCCATCATTCTGCCACAGGAAAATGCGCGGGGGCGGCGCGCCATGAACGGCGCGAATCAGCGTGGAGGCCCGCCGCGCGGCGGAAAGGCCCCTGGCAGGGACAGTCGCCAAATTCGCCAGTCCGGCGGCGGACGGCCTGGTGGCGCGGGGGCGGAGAATGCGGCATTTGACTCCTCCGACCACAGGGCAAGCCGCAATAACTACAAGGTCGGAGACGCCTTGGGAAAATCCGGCTACGTGGTCAAGCAAATCAGCGTCGCCGAAAACAAGGTTGTCCTGACCCGAGGAGGTGTGGACGTCAATCTGGTGCTGGATGTGAAGAACACGCGGGCCTCCATCCGCCGTGAAAATACCCAGAAGGCGGAGTTGGCTGCTCGTTCCAAGTTCAGCCAGCTGGAGAAGCCGGCGGCGCGCGCGCCCCAGCAGACAGCCGCACCAGGTGCAACTGCGGGGGGGACACGGCCTGGAATGGCAGTGCAGACGGGGCAGCCCGCCGTCCAGATTCACCCAGGCCAGCGTGCGCAGGGCAATCCCGGCGCACCTCCTGCGCCGCCGCCGCTTCCGACAGCCACGGGCGGCGGCGACTCCGGCTCCTCCGGTGGCAATGCCTCGGGGAACCGCGTCTTTCGGCTGCGCCAGCAACGGTTGAACAGCGCCAGTGGCACAAGATAACCGCCTTGTCCACGTTCATTGAATTGTGACACGCCCATCAATAGACATAACATAAGGATTGACCATGACCCTTGCCCACAAAAAAATATCCTGGCGAATGGCCTTGGCCGCGCTGACAACCATGGCCGTGCTCTGCGGATGCCAGACCGCCCAACGCCGTGAACAGGAACACGTGAGCCGACCATTGCCCTTTAGCAAACTGGAGGTGCCGAAGGCCGAGTTGATGGACGAGTCGCCGCTGGGCGTGGAGCCTTTGGCCCGCGAGGAGGGCTCCAATGCCGGAGACCGCACCCTGGCCGTGCCGCAGCGCACCTTCTCCAGTGGCTCCAAGGCGGCTGTGCAGGACTATCCCGCCGCCCTCATCAAGGGCATCAAGGACCCCGAGGAGGAACTCGCCTTTGAAATCAATCTGGACAATGCGCAGATTACAGAACTGGTCGCCGCTTTTGCGGACGAGAACGTGCTGAACTTCAGTTATCTGGTTGACCCCGCCGTGAAGGGGGCGGTCACGGTCAACATCAAGACCACGATGAAGGCGCGTGACATCTGGGAGACGATGCAGCATCTGCTGTGGCTGTCGGGCGCGTATGCCTCCCCCATGCTTGGCTTCATCAACATCCTGCCCTTTGAGAAGATGGCCAAGGAGAGGCGCATTTTCGCCACGCACGAGGTTCAGCCCGCCGTTGAAGTGCTGTACATCCCCATCAAATACAAGAAGAGCGCTGACATCGTCAATCTCATCAAGCCCTTCATGACGGACGGGGCGACGGTCACCGACATTCCCGACGCCAATTCCATCATCATTGTCGAGGCCCCCGCCAACACCGCCAAACTTCAGGAACTGATCCGCATCCTGGACTCCAAGGGGGAGCGCGAGTGGCCAGTGCGGTGCTTCAAATGCCGTGAGGTGGAGGCGGACGAATTGGCCACCGAAATCCAGGCTTTGATGCCAGTCCTGGGCATGCCCATCGCCGCCGCCACCGGCCCCTCCGGCGGAGCCATCAAGGTTACTTCGCTGCCGCGTCTGGGGCTCATCGTCGTCTCCGCCTCCCTGGAGGAGATTCTCAACGAGGTTGCCACGTGGGTAAAGTTGCTTGACCAGTCCGACAAACTGGACAAGGAGGACATCTTCTTCTACAATGTGCGCCATTCCACCGTGGACAATCTGTCGGCGGCGCTGGACGCCTTCTTCAACACCTCCACCTTCAGCGGTCCCACCTCCAGTTCCAGTTCCGGTTCAACGAGCAGCCGCACCAGCAGTTCCAGCCGCACCAGCAGTTCCAGCCGCAACACCACCACGAACAACACCGCCAGTTCCACTTCCTCCACTGCGGCGAACCGCAACTCCACCGCACGTACCACCAGCGGGCGCACCACCAACGCCACCGGCGCCAATCGGAGCCGCACCGGGTCCAACGGCAATAACAATAACACGCCTCTGCTTTTCGCCACGGTGTTTGACACGGAGGTCACGGTTTACACCGACAATGAAAGCAACCGCCTGGCCATCAAGACGACCCCGCGCACCTGGAACATGATCAAGGCTTTTCTGGCCAGGGAGGATGTGCCGCCGAGACAGGTCTCCATACGCGCCATCATCACCAACATCGCCCTTTCCAAGAGCAACGAGTACGGCATCTCCTATTCGCTGCACAAGTTGATTGGCCGTCACAACCAGAACTCCTTTGACGGACTCATCAATTCCGCAGGCAATATCACCTCTGCCTCCACGCTGACCACCCTGCTTACTGACACAGGAATCGGCTTCCTCTACAAGGACTCCAATTCCGACCCGCTGGCCTTTGTCAAGGCCGTCGCGGGGGACGGCAACACCCGCATCCTCTCCGAGCCGCATGTCCTGGCGCTTTCAGGGGCAACCGCCAAGATCAACATCGGCCAGAAAATCGCCATCCCCACGGAGTCCACCTCCTACAGCGACTCCGACACCATGCGCTCCAACTACGAATACACGGACACGGGCGTGATCATGGAGGTCACCCCATACATCACCGCCGGCAATGACGTGCGGCTGGTCATCTCCCAGGAAATCTCCGCGGCGGACCCGCAGACCAACGTCAACATCCCCCCCGTCATCAACACCAAGACGCTCTCCACGGAACTGGTCGTGCCCGACAATTCCACCCTCATCATGGGCGGTATGATTCAGAACACCAAGACCACCACCTTGTCCGGCATACCCTTTCTGATGCACATCCCCTACCTGGGCGCCTTGTTCCGCTACACCTCGGAGAGCGACAGCCGCACCGAACTGCTGATTTTGCTCACCGTCAACGTCGTGGACAGCAAGAGCCCGCAGGAGGAACTGGTGCGCCGCTACAAGGCCTCCCTGGAGACCATAGAGGCCTCCCACGGCGAGGACAGCATGTACTAGTGGCTTTCATCTTTCATCCGAGCAATATGGAAAACCAGCCAAATAGCCAAACCTCACAGTTGGAGGGCATCGGTGCCTTGCCAAGCCGGACGGCGGACGTTGTGGCGCAGGCGGTCGTCTCCGCCATCCGCAGTGAACTGAAACTGCCGGAGGAGGATGCCACCGCCTGCGGCGCCGCCCAGGCTGACCAGGAGTTGGTTGCCAACAGCAAATTGACTGACCAGACTCTGCTGAACATCTACTCGGCGGCGAGCGGACTGCCGATACTGGATGAGACCGAGGCCAGGGAGGTTGTCCTCTTCCCCGAGGTGACCTTCGACTTCCTCAACACCAACGGCTGCCTGCCCATCCTATGGGACGCCGACCACGTGGTCATCGCCGTCGCCGCACCATATGACCTGGGGCGGCTTACCCTGCTGTGGCGCAGTCTGTTTGATTTGGACGCCTCTTTCATTCTTGCCCGTTCCGCCTGGATTGAACGCCATGTCACCTCCCTGTATGACAATGTGGGGGATGAGGCAGGTTTGGCGGGAGGGGACAGCGAACAGGCGCTCCGTGACCTGGCCAAGGAGGCTCCCATTGTCCGCCTGGTCAACGATATTTTCACCCGTGCATTGGAGATGGGCACCTCCGACATCCACGTCGAACCTGCGGAAAACGAGGTCGTCGTGCGTTTCAGGGTGGACGGTTTGCTCCAGGTCGTGATGCGTCCGCCCAAAAACCAGTATGCGGCCATTGCCTCCCGCATCAAACTGCTGGCGGGCATGAACATAGCGGAGCGCCGTCTTCCCCAGGATGGGCGCATTGACCTGCCTGGCGTGACCCCGATTGACGTGCGTGTCTCCACCGTGCCGTGCATGCATGGCGAGAGCATTGTGCTGCGTCTCTTGCAGAAGGACACCGCCGTGTTCGACTTGGACAAGGTGGGACTTCTGCCTGACACGCGCAAGACGCTGGAGACCATGTTCAAAATGCCGCACGGCATGATTCTTGTCGTGGGACCCACCGGCTCCGGCAAGACCACCACCCTCTACTGCATCATGGCGGTGCTCAATGCGGAATTCCGCAAAATCATCACCATTGAGGACCCTGTCGAATACCAGATGGAGGGGCTGACGCAGATTCCAGTCAAGGCGCAGATTGGACTGACCTTCGCCAATGGCCTGCGCGCCATTGTCCGTCAAGACCCCGATGTCATTCTGGTCGGCGAGATCCGTGACCGTGAGACCGCCGAAATCGCCATCAACGCCGCCCTGACTGGCCATCTGGTGCTCAGCACCCTGCACACCAACGACGCAGCCGGCGCCATTACCCGTCTGGACGATATGGGAGTCGAGCCGTTCCTGATCTCCTCCTCGCTTCTGGGAATTGTCTCCCAGCGTCTGGTGCGCCGCATTTGTCCCGAATGCCAGGGGACGGGACGCCTGAACACCGACCACGAAAAACGCTGCCGCCAATGCCTGGGCAGTGGCTACAAAGGGCGGATTGCCATCTTTGAATTGATGTCCATCAACGAGGACTTGCGCCGTGCCATCAACGCCCGCAAGGACAGCGCGGAAATCACGGCCATCGCCTGCAAGCATGGCATGCGCACGCTTCGGCAGGATGGCGACCTGAAGGTCGAGATGAAAATGACGACCGACTCCGAGGTCACCCGCGTCTGCATGCTGGATGTCGGCCAGATGTAGGGATTGACCGTTTCCGCCACCGCCGGGATGCCCCTGCGGATGAAGCAGTTCAAGAACAGAACCCAAACAGACAAGGAGCATTCCCGATGAGCGACAACATGTTGACTCTGCTGACTTTCCTGTTTTTTACGGGAGCCGTGGCATTTTTCACCTGGTTGGTGACGCGGAAGGACAAGACCAATACCAGTGATGGCTTTTTTCTGGCGGGGCGTTCCCTGACCTACCCCGTCATCGCCGCATCCCTGCTGTTGACCAATCTCTCGACAGAGCAGATGGTGGGACTGAATGGCGAGGCTTTCAGTTTTGGTCTGAATGTGATGGCATGGGAGGTCATTGCTGTGTTTGCGCTGGCGGCAATGACGCTGTTTTTCCTGCCGCGTTTCCTGAAGAGCGGCATCACCACCGTGCCTGAATACCTGGAAAAGCGGTTTGACCAATCAACCGCGACCATCACCAACGTCATTTTCATGCTGGCCTACCTGCTCATCCTGATTCCCATCATCCTCTATACGGGCGCCAAGGGCTTCATCTCCATTTTGGACTTGGGGACAATGACCGGCATTCAAAGCGAAATGAGACTGCTGTACCTGATCTGCATCATCATTGGTCTGGTCGGCACCGTCTATGCCCTGTTTGGCGGACTGAAGTCAGTCGCCGTCTCCGACCTGTTCAACGGCATCGGCCTGCTGGTTGGCGGACTGATGATTGTCTATTTTGCGCTGGCGTACATCGGCGGCGGCGAGGGAATGATGGCTGGACTTGCAAAATTGCGTGAACTCCCTCCTGACAAATTCAACAGCATTGGCACGGAGGGGAAGGGAGTCGAGTTCATTTCGCTGTTCACAGGCGTGCTGTTCATCAACCTGTTCTACTGGTGCACCAACCAGCAGATCATCCAGCGAACTTTGGGGGCCAAGAACCTGGCGGAGGGGCAGAAGGGAGTCTGCCTGACGGCCTTCCTGAAGCTCATCGGACCGCTTTATCTGGTTTTGCCGGGCATGGCTGCGTACTACCTGTACAAGAATGGCAACCCCGAAATAGTACGCATCATTGGTGGCAGCAACTCCATCGCCGACTCAAGCGCCGCCTATGGCGCGCTGGTGCGCACCGTGATGCCCAAGGTGCTTACCGGCTTCTTCGCAGGTGTGCTTGGGGGAGCCATCCTCTCCAGTTTCAACTCCGCCCTGAATTCCACCTGCACCCTGTTCTCCCTGGGGTTCTACAAGCATTTCATCCGGCCTGGCATTTCCGATGAGGATGTGGTGAAGGTGTCCCGCAAATTCGGCTTTGTGGTCGCCATTCTGGCGGTGGCGTTTGCCCCCATGCTGAACGCGGTGCCCAGCATTTTCGGCTATTTGCAGAAGATGAACGGATTGTATTTCATCCCGCTGTTTGCGGTCATTTCGGCGGGCATGCTGAACCGGAGGATTCCCGCGAAGGCGGCGCGTTTCGCTCTCATCGCCGGTCCTCTCGGCATTGCCATATTCTATTTTGTGCCTGGTTTCTCGACGATTGTCGATTACGTGGGCACGAACAATTTCCTGGGGCTGGCGTTCATGTATCTGTTCATTCTGATGCTTGTCTGGGCGGAGGTTGCCCCTCGAAAGACGGAATTCGTGCAGGCGGACGCCAAAATCCTGGACCTGACCCCTTGGAAGCACGTGACTGCGGCCTGCATCGCCCTGATTGTCCTGGTGGTCGGCATCTACGCCGCCTTTGCGGATTTCTCGGGATTGCATGAACGCATCAGGACGCGCCAGACCACCACTGCCACGGCCAGCGAAAACAAATCCACCGAGGCTGACCCATCCGCCTTTAACACAGCCAGATAGCTGCCTTTCATGAGGAATAGACCATGTTGGATTTGACCAAACCATTTCTCGAAAAGGGTGATGCCCTGATTTGCTTTGGGGATAGCATCACAGCCGGCGAAAACTCCTATGTGAAATATCTTCAGGAGGCTTTGCCGGACAATCGCATCATCAATGCGGGACGCCCCGGGGACAAGACGCCCTGGGCGCTGACCCGCTTTCAGCAGGATGTCCTGGACAAGAAGCCCGATGCATTGCACATTGCCCTGGGCGCCAATGACGCCTTGGTCGGGCGTGGCTGCTGGGCGGACGAGCCGATGGTCACGGCTGACGCCTACCGCTGCAATCTCGTTTGGATGGCGCACCTGGCCCATCTGAACGGCGTCCGCAAAGTCTCCATCGCCACTCCCTTCGGCATAGAGGGGGAGCAGTTCCTGGCTTTTGGAAACCGTCTGCAGGAATATTATCTTGCCGCACGTGACGCGGCGGACAGGATGGGGGCGCGTCTGGTTCCGCTGGACACCCTTTTTGTCTCTCTGCGCAAAGGCGCTCCCCCTTCCGAACGCCTGGTCACGAAGGACGGGCTTCACCCGTTGGCCTCCCGCCACCAGGACATCGCACAGGCCATTCTGCGGGCCTGGCATCTCAATGGCGCTGGTGAATAATTCCAGTAGTCCATATTGCCTCCTATGAAATACAGGGAGGTACTGGCGGCGTCCACGCCGTTGCCTGTGTTCCGTGCGTTTTGTTGACGGCGGCGCGGACGTCGCCGCTACTGCTCAGCAAATGGTATTCGGCGGGTTTCGTACTTGGCCGCGCGGAGCGCGCCCTGTCAAACCAGTCTGTGAAACCAAGCGCAAGTGGCGGGTTTGGCAGGGCGCG
>JAFRLP010000643.1 GCA_017431185.1 Victivallales bacterium
CATGGGTGTTGGCTGAAGTTCCAACGTGCCCGAGTTCATTTTGGCGAGGTCAAGGACATCGTTCACGAGTTGGAGAAGCGTTGTGCCGCTGGCACGGATGGATTTGAACGCCTCCTCTCTTTCGCCCGGGTCCTCGATTCCTTGCTGGAGGAGTTCGGAGTAGCCTAGAATCGCGTTGAGCGGTGTTCGGATGTCATGGCTCACGATGCTGAAGAACATGCTGCGGGACTTTTCGGCGGTTCGCGCTCGAACAAGCGCTTTCTCAAGTTCCGCCATGTGCTTCGCCGCCTGTTCATCCGCAACGACAAAGACGTGGAGGAAGCAGTTTCCGACGAGACAGCCGAGGGAGGTAAATGGGGTAAGCGGCCAGATGACCTGAAGAAGAACGGCTGCGGCCATGGTGGTGCAGAACATGGCCACCATCATGCAGCGTCTGCGGGCGTGTTCCGTGCTGCAAAAGACCTTCACGACTGTCAGAATCGCCATCAGGGCGTAGAAGGCGACCAGAAGATAGAAGGCGGGGTCGCGCAAGGCCCCCGTCTGGTAGTTGCCCTGTGCGTCAAGATGGTAGAAGCACCTGTTGAAGGGGTTGGTCACCAGGGCCACGATGTTGAAGGCCAGGAGCGCAAAGCCGAACCAGGAGAGAATCCTCGATGGGCACTTTTCGAAATCAAGGTAGGAAATGACGAAATGGCACCATGTGCAGGCGAATGCGACAAGAGAGAGGAAAAAGAAGATGGTCTCGATGTACAAAAGAGTTGTCCAGCCCAGTCCCGCCAGGATGCCCCAGCACGAGTCCGCCAGGTAATAGGCAAGGGTGGCAATCAGAAAGCCCCGGTAACGCATGGAATGGACAGTGTTCATCCCCCGCCCCCGGAGCAGGTTGAAGTTGAGCATCAGATGAATCACTATCGCCACAATGGAAAATACAGAATAGCTGTAGCTCTGCATAATGTCACCGGATGCTTTGGGTGTGAATCACTTTTTGTCCATGGAGCCTTTCTGAATGCAATTCCTCTAGACGGGGCGCTGCATAACCAGACATTAATCTACACAACGCCTGTCTTTTTGCAAGTCCCCGATTGCTTTTTTTTACGGTTCCTCAGCGCGGGGATGCAGCGGCTCCTTCCCTCCGAAGCAGATGGTACAGGACATGTGCGCTCCAGGCGTGGCAATCGGAGCGGGGCAGGGTGAATTCCTCGGGAAGTGTCTTGAGGCCCAGCAGGGCCAATTCGCGATAGCGGTCCAGCCGTCTCTCAAATAGACGGCGCAGGCCATGCAGACGGCATGCCTCCAGGTAGTAATGGGAGAAGTTGATGCCGCAGGAGGTCTGGAAGGGATGGGTGGCCAGACCGTCCTTGAGGGATTGGCGGTCTTCCATCAGGAGAGCCAGGACTTGGGCATGCTCGGAAAAGAAAAGGTGCTCCTGGTCATCGGAATACAGTCCCGTGTATGGAACAAAGTACCGTTCCTGCACGGCGGCCAGGAGGCGTTTCTGAAAATCACGGAGCCCCAGGGCGACGGCGGCATGTCCGCATCGCTCCTCCAGGCGGGAGAGACGGTCCAAAGCCAGGCAGACCAGCAGATTGATGATGGAATTGGTGCCGCATTCACTGCCGAAGGGGATGCCATGGTTTGGCCACTGCCAGTCCACAAACTGCCACCCGTCCAGATGGACCAGGGCGTCATCTTTTCGGCTGTTCTGGAACAGGCTGACAATTCGGCGGGCGACGGGCAGCATCTCCTCCACGAACCCCAGGTCCTGCGTGGCCTGGGCATAGTCATCCAGCATCAAAATCCAGATGGGCACGAAACTGGGAATGTACTGGAAAACCCGAGCAGGATAACGGGAGGGAATCATGCCGTCCGGCAACTGATGCAGGGCCGTGAGCCGGATGGCTTTTCGGGCGATGGCTGGATTTCCGCCCAAAGCGTAAAGGCAGAGGGCCTCCACGCGGCAGTCGCCAATGTACATCATTCTCTCGTAGAAGGGGCAGTCCATGAATGTGTCGTGGGTACAGCACTGGAGGGTGCGATAGGCCATTTTCAGCAGTCCTCTGTCCTTGCGGCAGGGGGGAAGCGGCGGCAATGGGTAGCCGGTGGCACGGAAAGAGACTGCGGCCAGGTGTGCGTCCCCGCTGCATTTCACCTCCAGGATTCGCCCGGCGCGCCATTGCAGGTCCTCCCAGTCCAGGCGGCCATTGACGTGAAGGACATCCGCATTGCCTTGCAGGAAACGACCATTGCGCTGCCCTTTCTCCCCCTTGAGCGTGTGGGGATTCCACCCCGAGGTCAGATAGCCGCACTCGGCCCAGCGAATATGCACCGTGCCCTTGCCCTCGAAGCGATAGGATGGCCAGACGCAGGCATAATCCTCAAACAGAAGACGGTCTCCTTCCCGCCGGTATGCGCGAATCCGCTTTCCCAGCAGGGGAGGCAGTTCCGAAGGCACGAGTTTGCGGTTGTCTTCAAAATATTCGACGCAGCGCCATCCC
>JAFRLP010000644.1 GCA_017431185.1 Victivallales bacterium
AGCATCCCCCCGTTCTTCTCCCCGATGATTCCCGAATGCAACAGTGACTCCGCCTCTGGCTGCAGACGGGTTCCTCCCACCACAGCGGCATTGATGACCAAAGCCATGCCAATGCGTTCCGTGTAATTGGCGGGAGAGGAGACGGCATCCTGAATGATGGCGCGATAAGCGGCAAAGGTTTCCCGTTCGGGCAGACGCTTTTCCACCCAAAGGAACTGGATGGTCAGAATGATCTGCTCGCGGACAAACAGAGCATGTTTCACATCCTTGGACAGCTGCGTCAGCAGACCGAACTGCTCGTCCGGAATGACGCTGCCCAGAATGCGGTGCAAGTTCACCACCGCCCAATCGTCCGCCTTGGCGGCACGCTCGAATTTTCCCGAGGCAATCAAGGCAAGCAATGACGGAAACGCCCTGGTCTCGCGGTCTTTGGCCAGGCAGAACAACGCCACCCGCAAGGCGGCCAACTGTTCGGCGGCAAGGTCGGTCTGTCTGGCCGCCTCATCCAGCCAGGCCAGAAAATCAGGCTTGGCCTGACTGCCGTCATACCAGGCCTGAGCGGTGGTCAGGAGCGCATCGGGACTCAAAGAGGAAATCTGCTGGGTCAATTCTGCAAAAGACATAGGACACTTCCTTCATTTCAAAGTGAATCTCTCGCTGTTTGGCAAGCTCCTTACGGGATTTCCAATTGCACAGGAACAGTCATCAAGTCCTCGCAGCCATCCTCGGTGATGACCACATCGTCCTCAATGCGCACGCCACCCCATTCGGGGTAGTAGAGCCCCGGTTCGACCGTGACGACATTGCCTGGAACCAGGGGCTTGTCGTTACGTAGATTCAAGCCTGGAGACTCATGGATTTCCAGGCCAAGGCCATGCCCGACTCCATGGATGAAACCGTAGGGCACCTTCGCCTTGCTGTCCGTCTGGTAGCCAAGTTCCTTGAACAGACGCTCCGTCTCCTCCTGCGCCTGCTTTCCAGTGACCCCTGGGCGCAGCATCGCCACTATCTTGCGCTGGACATCACGTACTGCCTCAAAGGCCTGACGCACCTGCGCAGTCGCCGTGCCTTTGACGACCGTCCGCGTCAAATCACCATAGTAGCCAGTCGCCTCATCCCTGGGAAAGATGTCGAACACGATGGGTTCGCCAGCATGAACCGCCCCACTCCCCTCGTTGTGGGGGCACGCCCCCTGCACACCAGGCGCAATGATGGTGTGGGAGGCATTGCCGCCCAAACGGGCAATCTCCGCGTTGACCACACCATGCAGTAGTTCGGAGGTGACAGGCTGGCCATGCCAGAGCACTCCCCCGTCCGCCTCTATGGAGGCCTCCCGCAACACCGCCAGACCAGCGGCAAGCCCTGCCTCCGCCAGACGGACACCGCCCCGCAGGGCCTGGATTTCGGCGGCTGTCTTCACATCACGCTCAGGCGCAAAGCGCTTCACGGCACGAAACTGCAGATGCTCGCCGACGATGCCAAGGCGAATGTTATAGGCGTTCTGGATGTCGTAGGCCAGCCCCAGCGGAAAATCGCGGGGGACCTGCCAGCACTCAATGCCAAGTTTCTCGGAGAGGGCGGCGACCAGATTGGCGTTATTCGAGGTGGCTGTCCCCAGGTCCCATGCCTTGGCCGCCTCATCGTAGGTCAGGACCTGAACGGACGGACGACGCTGCTCTCTGGCGCGCGTCACCTCCATGTCATTGACGACCATCAGCGCCCCCTCATTCGTCTCCAAATAGAGGAACGGGTCTGGCGCAAAAAAGCCGGACTTGTAGAGGATGTCGGCATTGACCTCGGAAGCCGCGCAGATGAGTTTTCCGCAGTTCATGGCCGTCAGGTCTCCTCCGTCGGCTCGTTGTTTTTGCCCTGAAGCATCCTTTCGTTTCGGATGCGGGCAATCAACTCCACGAAATCGGGGTTCCCGTATTTGAGGAGGCGGCTGCCGCGGGAAATCTTTCCCAGACAGATGCCCAGCCGTTCCTGGATGCGGCGCTGGGGCATGCCGTCAGCCAGGAACTTCAGCAGCTGCCAGCGCAGGGTGATGCCCTCGATTTCCGTGGGGGTGAGCAACCCCTCCAGCAGAATGGAGAGTTCCTGCTGGGAGTGGGTGCGTCCCATAATGTCCGCCAAATCATCCGCCAGCGCGGCGATTCGTTCCATTGGATTGCGACTACTGCTCCGTGTCCTTGGCATGGTTACTCCCTGGTAAAAGCGGAATATTCGTGAGTGGCCCCTGAAACGGGGTTGATGATGACGCAGGTCTCCAGGCATTGCCGAAGCAGGCTGGGGATGTCCAGGCGCGACTCCTCCCCCTGAATCTCCTCAAGAGACGCATAGAGCGCGGGATTGTCGGGGGCAAAGACCGTGCAGCTGTCAGGGCACTCCACCTGGGAAAGTTCCAGGGTGGCGATGTCACGGGCAAGCGCCATGGTGTCCAGCTTGTCAAAGGTCAGCAGGGGGCGCAGGACCATCAGTCCGGCGGACTCGTTGATGACGGCCATGTTCTCCAGGGTCTGACTGGCCACCTGCCCCAGATTATCCCCAGTGACCAACGCCTTCGCGCCAAAGAAGGGCGCCAGCGCGGTGGCCACCCTCAGCATCATGCGACGGTAGAGCACCGTGCGATAGCGCATGCGGCAATTGTCACGAATCGCCTTTTGCGCGGACACCAGATTGACAGCCGCCAGGCGCCCCCGCTTCTGGTAGTCGTTCAACCGTCGAGCTATGCCTGTCACTTTGGTCAGGTAGGCGGGCGGGGTGTAAGGCTCGCTGTGGAAGGTGAGGTAATCCACCTGACAGCCACGGCGCATCATCTGGTAACAGGCCACTGGCGAGTCAATTCCCCCTGACAGCAGTGCCAGAACACGCCCGCCGCTTCCGGCAGGCAACCCGCCTGGGCCAGCGACACGCTCAAAACAGACCAGCCCGACCCGTTGCCGCACCTCCACCTCCACCTTGACGTTGGCATGGCTCAAATCAACCTGGAACTCAGGGGTCAAGGGCAGGAGCAATTCAGCGAAATGGCGCTCAATCTCCTCGACCGTCCGAGGAAAACTTTTGTCCACCCGACGCGCCCTCATGGCGTATGTCGCAGCCAGTTCGGGATGGGCTTGACGGAATGCCCTGGCCACCACGGGATAATACTTCACCAGCACAGCCCCCAGCGACTCCAAGTCAGGCTCCGTCACAAACGCGGGTGACAAGGAAGAGAGTCCAGCCACCGTTCCTGCACGCTCACGCACCAATGCCAATTCCGTCGGCGAAAAACAGTCGCGTCCCTTGGGACGCAACAGAATCCGCCCGTGCTCCAACTGCACCTCCAAAGGCGGCAAATCCCGAAAGGCCCGCTCCAGCCCATGCGCCAAATCAGTCACGAACATGCCGCGCTTGCGGCCTTTCGTGCCGATTTCGTTGTAGCGGCACAGCAGCGCGTTATATGTCAAATCAGGAATCCAGGACATGACGATGCTCAAAAAACAGTTTGTTGCGCTTTAATGTAACACCTGTCAACGGC
Source organism: Victivallales bacterium (assembly GCA_017431185.1). Next base: position 3,518 of record JAFRLP010000644.1, read on the forward strand.
TTTGCCATTCAAAAAATGAATTTTTCCCGCAAAAGAACCATCATGGTTCCCGAAAAGCCTCATCCAGCCCTTTGACAAGGGGATAGACCAGATATTCAATGATGCGGCGGCGCCCAGTCTTGATCTCCACCTCCGACTCCATGCCTGGGATAAGCGTGAATTTCCCGCCGGTGTTGCGCAGCGTGCCCTCAATGCTGACGAAGACGCGGTAGTAACTCCCCGCGTGCTCCGTGCCTGGAGCAGCCTGGCGCTGGAAGGTATTGCCGGAAATGTGGAGCAACTTGCCGTGCAGCGTGCCGTGCTTCTGGAACGGGAAGGCGGTGAGTTTGATGCGGCACTCATTGCCGTCCGCAATTCTGGCGATGTCCTGGGGGCGCACCTCGGCCTCGATTCGCAGTGTTCCGTCCAAAGGGACCAGAGTCATGAACGCCTCGGCCTCACCGACGGCGGACCCCGTGGGGAAAGCGGCGATTTCATGAACAACCGCCCTGCATGGAGCCTTGAGGCTGACATAAGTGACCATCCGCTGCGCCTTGACCAGTTGCTTGCGGTCGCCGTCCAGTTCACGGTTCAAGGCCACCAGTTTTTCGGAAATGTTGTTGCGCCACTCCTCGACGAAGGACTTTCGTTCGGCCTCCAGCGAGAGCAGCTGCTGGTCGTACTCGACCAATTGGTTGCGCAGTCGGTCAACCTCCGCCTCGCTTTGCAGACGGGAGATGGTCACCTCCAGCATCTCCTTCACCGAAACAATCTCCTGCTTGCCCAAGCCAGTGTACATCTCCTCGATTCTGGACATGTTGGCGAGGATGGCACGGTATTTCTGATGGCTCTCCGTCGTCGATTGCTTGCCCGCCTGCAGACGCTTGCGGTTGCTCTCAAAATAGTTGAGCCGTTCATGGTAATACGCCTGACGCTGAGCGTAGATGGCGGACTGCCAGGCAGCGGGTCCGGCAGATTCCTCGCCCGTATAAGGCTTGTCCAGGAATTCGGCCTCCCACCGCGCGCACTCCGCAGCCAGGGTATCGACCTCATGCTGGAGACGCTCCACCTCTGCCTGATAGATGGTCGGGTCGAGGGTCAACAGAACCTGCCCCTTCTCGACCACATCCCCCTTGCGGACCTCCACGCTTTTGATGACAGACGACTCCAGCGGCTTCATCACAATGTCGCCAGTATCCGAGGCGATCTTGCCTGGAGCACGGACAATGACATCGACTTTGCCCAGGCAAGCCCATGTCAGCACTGCCGCCACAATGATGAAAATCCACAGCACGCCGATGCGCCCGTACCAGGGCAGTCTCCGCTGGGCAATCTCCTGCGCATCAGGCAGGAATTCAATGGCCTGCTGCGCAATTTTGACTTTGGATTCAGCCATTGTCGTGCCCTCCCATCTGCTGCTGCCAGAACTGGCTGTAAATGCCAGGTTGCGCCAGCAGTTCGCGGTGAGTGCCAAAGGCGACCTTCTCGCCTTGGTCAAGAACCAGAATGCGCTGCGCTCCCGCCAGCATGCTCAACCGATGGCTCACGATGATGAGCGTGCGCCCCTAGGCGATGGCGGCCAGGTTGCGACGAATGATGGTCTCGCTTTCGGGGTCAAGCGCACTGGTGG
>JAFRLP010000645.1 GCA_017431185.1 Victivallales bacterium
CCCCGCCAACAGCCCCCGCGCGGGCTTGCGCCCGCGCCACACAACAGAGGGCACCCGCCCTTCTCCTGGCGGTGGGGGGCTGGTGCCCGGCACCCAGTGCCGGCGCGGAGCGCGGTCTGCCAACCCCGCCCCGCCGCCGATAGCCACCGCACCTCCCCTCTCTCTGTTGTGTGGCGCGGGCGCAAGCCCGCGCAGCAGTGCCCCCGCTGTTTCCTTCTCTCTCTGTTGTGTGGCGCGGAGCGCGTTCTGCCAACCCCGCCGCCGATAGTCCCCGCGCGTTCATGCACGACCCGCCCCACGACACCGCGATGGCATGCCGCTGCCGGAGCGACCTCAGGCTCCTCCGTCCGCTGCGGAAGAAGGAGAGGAAGGGCAAGATGCCGTATGGGGAGCGTTTTCCGACCCCCGCCGAGTTCGGCGGGGACGGAGGCCAGCCGGAGGAGACGCTGGACTGCGGGGTGATGCATCAGCGCGCAAAGGTCACCTGTCGCGTCATGAACAATGTCAGGTGGCCGACGGCGCTGAGGAACCAGCCATGCGCCGTTGTTGTCATCAGCGGGCAGCATTACCGCAAATACGGAAAAAGGCAGCGCACGGAACCCGCATACCTGGTCATGACGGGAGACGTGCAGGGACTGCCGGATGACCGCGATGCGGTGGCCGAAATGGCCAAAGGCATCCCGTGCGAAAAGCTGTTCGAGGCCTATCTCCTGAGATGGGAGATAGAGGTCGGGTTCCGCGACCGGAAAAACTGGCTTGGCGTCGGAAAGGCGCAGGTGCGAAACGAGGTGTCGGTGAGAAGGACGCCGGCCTTCATTTCCGCGTGCCACGCGATGCTCCTCATGGCCGCCATGAAGGCCTTTGACGACAAGAGGACTGCGGAATTCGGCCCGCTGCCCAAATGGCGGACCGTCGCGCCTCTGCGCCCGTCGACACGGAATCTGGTGAGGCTTCTGCGGAAGGAGGCCATGGTGAGCGGGAGGGTGACCGCCTAGTGTCCCGTCCGATTAATTCGATGGAATATTCCGCGCTCTTTCCGGCTCTTTTCGCATGAAGGCTTCTTTACATAGGAAACTATGCGCAGTCGCCTTCGGGCGAAAACAACTCGAAGACATCTGCGGACTATCCTCATGAATTAATCGGACGGGACACTAGTGTCCCATTCGGCACGGGACGGCAAGCCATTTTTTCCCGAAAAAAAGCAAAGACTAAATTAGGATTCGGATGCCTGGGAGCGGAAAATTCGCCAAACGCATGGGGGCGAGCGGAGCGCGACCTGCCAGACCCGTGTGGCTTGCGGGGTTGGCGTAGACGGGTTGAGGCGGGACAGGCCGCTCGGAGCGCGACCTGCCAGAGCAGTGCGACGGCTTGTGCTGGATTATGCGAAATTCAGGATGCGCTCCTGTACTTCGGCGTATTCCGTGACCACTGGCAACTGTGGGAATTCCTTGACCACCTTGGGGGATGGGCGGAAAAGCATACCCAGGTCCGCCTCCTGCAACATGGCGGTGTCGTTGTAGGAATCCCCCATCGCAATCACGCGGAAATTCAGTTGCTTGAAGGCCAGGACGGCGTGGCGTTTGCCATCCTGCAACCGCATCTGATAGGAATCGACCATGCCCTGTTCGTCGGCATGGATGTCATTGCAGAAAAGGGTGGGGAAACCCAGTTTTCGCATCAGGGGGGAGGCGAACTGATAGAAGGTGTCGGAGAGGATGACCGCCTGGAATCGTTCACGCAGCCAGGCCATGTACTCGACAGCCCCTGGCATGGGGTCCATGGTGGCGATGACATCCTGAATGTCCTTCAGCGTCAAGCCGTTTTCGCGCAGCAGCTTCAGGCGATGAGCCATCAGCACTGAATAATCGGAGATGTCCCGGGTGGTAAGCCGAAGCCCTTCAATGCCTGTCTTCTCCGCGACTGAAATCCAAACTTCCGGAACCAGAACTCCTTCCAAGTCCATGGCCACGATTACAGGACGGGGTGCCATTAGATTTCCTTTTTGATGATGGTGGTTAATACGGGATGGCCAGAGAGAATTGCGTGCCTAGTGAATGGATTTGCCGGTTCAGCACGGCTTTTCTTGTCGGGTCAGCGGAAATGGCGCGGTCTGCCAGAAGCTGCAGAATCTTCTGGCCGGCCCATTGTTTGCCGAGGTCGGTTTCCGCCCGAGGACATTCGTCGAAACGCCGTCGAAACACCAAGTCCCGGCGGCGGCCAGCGGCGTCGGTTCCCACGATGGTCAGAATCAACTGATGTTCAGAAGGGGGAAAACGGCCAAACAGCCGCAGGGGGGAGTTGCGATAGAGATGGGAGACCTTTCGCGGGTACATCTCCCGCGAAAGCGTGGCCGGGGCCATGTACTGCACATCCATGATCAGCAGACCGCTCAGGTTGCTGATGAACTTCGCCAGGCTGGCCCGCACTTCAGGCAGGGTTTCGGCATGGGCGCTGTATCCGCGGTTCAGGAAGCCAAGAAAGTCGAGCAGTTCCCGATTCGCCTCCTTGCCAGCGCTGAACGGGAAAATGGAGACGTTGCCAGGATTGATGCCTGTGATGGAGCGCAGGAACACATCCTCCTTGTAGATGTTCTTGACCGTGGACACACCGTCGGTCAGCAGAAAGATGTTCAAGGGGCGTGTGGTGTCGGAGCCGCCTGACTTCACAAATGGCTGGATGCCTGCGAACACATCCGTCATTCCCCCCCGTGTCAGTTTTCGGACATACTCTCTGCCCCGTTCCAGGTTGCCAGCCGTGGCGGGGATGCAGCGCCTCGAAAAGGTGAAGGGCTTGTCGCTGAAAGAGCCGATGTCAAAGCGGTCCCCTGGATTCAGGTAATCCAATGCAAAGAGGACGGCGGTCTTGAATTCCGTGAACTTCCCTGGCGAAATGCTGCTGGAACGGTCAATGATGAACAAGGTGTCCTTGGCGATTTCCCGAATGGACTCGCTGCGCGGGTTGGCGCTGATGGTCGCCAGAAAGAAGCCGCCGCCCGTGCTGGGGTCTTCCCGCACCGTCACCTCCACCTCCACAAACTCATCAAAAGGCACCGACTGAATATGTTCCGCGACGCTGGGCGCCGAATCGGTCTGCAGATTCTCCGACAGGCCGGGCGGCAGGCTCTCTCCTGGGGCCGCTGCCGGCATGTCCGGCAATCCAACCACCACATCCTCGGGAATATCCCGCGGGGGGCGGAAAGTCGGACGGTTGAAACGGATGCCGACGTCAATGGTGGGGGCGGCGCCTTGGCCCACCGTGTTGGCTGGACCAGGCGGCAACAGGCTGGGCAGCTGAAACTCCGTCACCTCGACACGCTCCACTTGGGGGGTAAGCGGACGCTCGTTGATACGCTCTGGCGGCAACTTGGAGAGGTCAATTTCCAGAATCTGCGGTCGTGGAGCGGTCATTTCAGGTTGTTTGGGCGGTTCGGATGGGAGAACTGGCAGCAACTGCGCCTTGTCAATCCCCGCGAAACGCACCGTCGGCTCTGGCGGCAAAGGGGCCAGCTGCTCTTTCTGGAAGAGTTCCTGTATGCGCTTTTCCCCCTCCGCCTGGGTGAAACTGTTTTTCAGTTCCGTCACTCCGCTGGCGCTGTCGCTCTTTTGCACCCGCCTGGGCATCTCCAATGGCTCTGGATGGAGAATGATTTCCAGGGGAGAGTATTTTTCCAGCCTGGCCTTTGCGTATGGCGCGGGAAAATTGACCCGCGAAAGGGAGAGCAGCATCAGGACATGCAAAAGCAGGGACAATACCAATGATGCCCAAATGTAATGTGACAGTCTCATGCCTGTTCCCCGTGGTTTGACACTCACCAAAATTTAACACCAAAAATCTCTTTCGCAAATCCATTTGCGCTTTACCGACGGGAAAATCAGAAGATTTTGCCCTGCATGGTTGTTTTTTCCTCAATCAGAGGTTAAGTTAATGGCAGATGATTTTTTGCGCCAGTGGGCGCGAAGCGAGCGATACAAGGAGAAACGATGGTCGAGAAACTCAAGAAAGCGGAATGGTTCAAGGGACGCCGCGGCCCCGTGGTTCTAGTCATTATGGACGGCGTGGGCTTCGGAAAATACAGCGAGGGCGACGCCGTCGCCACCGCCTGGAAGCCGACCCTGGACTGGATGCTGGCGAACTGCCCCAACACGAAACTCAAGGCGCACGGAACCGCCGTCGGTCTGCCGAGTGACGCCGATATGGGCAACTCCGAAGTCGGTCATAACGCCATGGGGTCGGGGCGCGTGTTTGACCAGGGCGCCAAGCTGGTCAGCAACTCCATCACCTCGGGGAAGATGTTCGAGGGACAGGCCTGGAAGGAGATTGCGGGAAATGCGCTCAAGAACAAATCCACGCTCCATTTCATCGGACTGTTCTCGGATGGCAATGTCCATAGCCACATCGACCATCTCAAGGCCATGATGGTTCAGGCCGCAAAGGAGGGAGTCGGCAAAATCCGTGTCCATATCCTTTTGGACGGGCGTGACGTCGGCGAGACCTCCGCCCTGACCTACGTTGACCCTTTTGAGGATTTTCTGGCTGGCCTGCGCGCCCAGGGCTGTGACGCTCGAATCGCCTCCGGCGGTGGACGCATGTTCATCACAATGGACCGCTACAACGCCAACTGGGAGATGGTTCATCGAGGCTGGCAGGTCCATGTCCTCGGCGAAGGGCGGCAGTTCGCCAGCGCGCACGAGGCCATCGAGACACTGCGCAAGGAGACAGGGGCGATTGACCAGGATTTGGGCTCCTTCGTCATTGCCGAGAACGGCCGTCCCGTCGGCACGATTGAGGATGGTGACAGCGTGGTGTATTTCAATTTCCGCGGGGACCGTGCCCTGGAAATCACCAACGCCTTCGAGGAGGACGCCTTCGACAAGTTTGACCGTGTGCGCCGTCCCGCCGTGGTTTATGCCGGCATGATGGAGTACGATGGGGACCAGCATGTGCCCAAGCGCTTCCTGACCGCCCCGCCCGCCATCGACCGGGTGACTGGCGAGTTCCTGGCCCGACTTGGCTTGCGCACCCTGGCCATCTCCGAGACTCAGAAGTACGGCCATGTCACCTATTTCTTCAATGGCAATCGCTCCGGGAAAATCGACGAGACGCTGGAGACCTACGAGCAGGTCCCCTCGGACATCGTGCCGTTTGAGCAGCGTCCCTGGATGAAGGGCGCGGAAATCACCGATGCGGTGGTGGCGGGAATTCTCTCCGGCGACTACGACTACATCCGTCTCAATTACCCCAATGGCGACATGGTTGGCCACACGGGGGTATATCAGGCGGTGCAGTTGGGTGTGGAGAGCGTTGACCTGTGCCTGGCCCGGCTTAAGCAGACCATCGACAAGGCGGGCGGCGTCCTGCTGATCACCGCCGACCATGGCAATGCCGACGACATGTACGAGCACGACAAGAAGACGGGCGCCGTCAAGGTCGTCGATGGAGTCAAAAAGGTCAAGACGGCGCATTCGCTCAATCCTGTTCCCTGCATCATCTACGACCCCGGATATCAGGGTGACTACTCCACCACTCTTCAGGAGGGGCTGGGCATCAGTTCCATCGCCGCCACGACAATCAATCTTCTCGGCTACGAGGCCCCCGCCGATTACGATGCCAGTGTAATCAGTCCCAAAAGGTAATTCAATGAATGCCATCGTCAAAGCCCTGAAGAGAATTCAGGATTTGGAAATCATCAACAAGGAAAACAAAATCCTCTCTGTGCTGGGTTTGCCTCGTCGCACCAAACAGTTGGCTGCCGAGGAGTCCCAGCTGCTTGCCCGGATTCCGCCGTCCTACTTGGAGCGGTTCCAAAAACTGAGGGAGACGGGACCCGCCGTATGCACGCTGCGCAACGCCCTCTGCATGAACTGCCGGATGACCTTGACCCAGGGCGTCCTTGAGCGCATCAAGGCTGGGGTGGCTACCCCCGTCTGCCCCAACTGCGGTCATTTCCTGCTAGAGGATACCTCCCGCCCCCAAAAAACGAAATCGTGAGGCGACATTATGAATCTCCGCAAATTACTGGCCAATGGCCACCTGCTCATGCCCCCGCTTGCCGAATCCGCCTCTCCGCAGGAGATTCTGGAACAAATGGTCGCTCCGCTGGTCAAGGATGGAATTGTCACCAGCGCGAAGAACTTTGTCCAGGATGTGCTGAACCGCGAGGCGGACATGAGTACGCAGATGATTGGGGGCATAGCCTTTCCGCACGCCTGTTCGTCCAGCGTCCAGCGTCTCGGCCTCATCTGTTGCCTTCTTCCGCAACCAGGCGTCTGCTTCGACCCTGACAACGATGAACTCTGCCGCATTCTCTTTCTGATCGCGATTCCCGAGGCCACTCCTGCGGCTCATCTTCCCCTGCTCTCCGACATCGCCAATTTCCTCAGTGTCCTGGGAAACACGGAACGGCTGAAATCTGCCCAGGACTGTGAAACCGCTTTAGCCCTTTTCCCTGAAAAATAACATGATGAAAAATCAGTTTCTC
>JAFRLP010000646.1 GCA_017431185.1 Victivallales bacterium
CGACCCACAGCAAAAGCGCGACCAGCCAGTTCCAGCCGACGCCAATGACCCTTGTCCAGAGCGTGTCGCCGGCGCCCTTGAGCGCGCCGTCCGAAATGAGGGTGATGGCGTCGAAGATCAGATAGAACGCCGAGGCGCGAATCATCGGGACGGCGATTTTCCGCACCTCCGTGTAATCCACCCCTGGCGCCTCTGGCGTGAAGACGCTCACCAGCAGAGTGGGCAGCAGGCTGAAGACCAGCGTTCCGAAAAGCGCATACGAGATGGCCAATTTGTAGCCGCTGTAGGCGGCGCGCTCCGCAAGTTCAGGACGCTTCGCCCCCATGAACTGCCCCACCAGAGTCGAAACCCCGATTTGCATGCCCAGCATCGGGAAGAAGGAGACATTGTCCCAATTGAAGGTGATGGTCGTGGCGGCGGCCATGTCGGCTCCGTAACGGCTCAACAGCGAAATCACCACCACAAACGAGGCCATCCCCAGAAAATTCCCAACGCCGTTGGGAAAGCCAAACACAATCAGCGGACGCATCTTCTCCCACTCGAAATGACGGCGCGGGCCGCCCTGGTATTCAGGTCGAGCAATCTCCCGATAGTACCAGACGCCGATGACCAGCGCCATCGCCACGCCCGCCAGCACTGTCCCGATGGCCGCCCCGACAATGCCCATCGCGGGGAATCCCCATTTGCCGAAAATCAGCACGTAGTTGACCACCAGGTTCACGACCAGCGACACGCAGTTCGCCACCATGATGACCTTGGTCTTGCCAATCCCCGCGAAGAATCCGCTGTAGGCGCTGCGCATCAGAGCCACGATGCATCCAAACGCCAGATACCAGAAATAGACCCGCTCCAGACGGCTCTGCACGGGGCTATGTCCCTCACCGCCCAGGGCATGGGAGCCCAGCCAGGAGGTCAGCAGGCAAATCGGATAACACGCCACCGCCAGCAGAATGGCCTGGTGCATCACCTGCGGGCACTCGTTCTTGCGGTTCGCGCCATAGTAATGCGCCACCACCGTCGAGACGTAGCTGATGAGCCCCACGAACAGGCAGATGCACATCCAGTTGGTGATGCCGCCCGCCATCGAGGCCGACATCTCCTCCTTGCCCACGTGCGCCAGATAAACGCGGTCAATGAAGGTCATCAGCGTGTCAAAGATGCTGGTGACAATCATCGGCACGGCTATCGGAAGCAGGGAGCCTATGCCGCCCTCCCCCTCCCAATGCCGCCGCAGCCAATTGGGGAAAAAGGAGGAAATCATGGCTGTTCAGGGGTCTGCTCGACCACCTTGCGGATAATCTCGACCGCCGTCCGCCCCTCGGTCGCCGCTCGGAAATTGGTGATGACGCGGTGGCGGAGCACCGGAAGCGCCAGGGCGCGAACATCCTCGCAGGCCACGTTCAGCCGTCCCGCCAGCAGGGCGCGCGCCTTGCCAGCCAAGACCATCGCCTGGGAGGCGCGGGAGCCCGCCCCCCACTGCACGAGTCGGCGCACCTCGTCCGACGCCGAGTCCGCGCCAGGGCGGGTCGCCGCGCAGAGGCGCACCGCGTACTCCGCGACATTGGAGGAGACCGCGACCTCGCGCACCATGCGCTGGATGACGAGGATCTCCGCGCCAGTGACGATGGGGGAGAGTTCGGGCAGGTCGGCGGCGGTGGTCTCCTGCACCATCCGGGCCTCCTCCTTCATGGGGAGATAGTCCATGATCAGATTCAGCAGGAAGCGGTCAAGTTGCGCCTCGGGCAGGGGATATGTCCCCTCCAGTTCGATGGGGTTCTGGGTGGCGAGCACGAAGAACGGCGCGTCCAAAGGATAGGTCTGGCGCCCGGAGGTGACATGCCCCTCGCCCATCGCCTCCAGCAGGGCGGCCTGGGTCTTGGGCGGTGTGCGGTTGATTTCGTCCGCCAGGACGATGTTGGCGAAGACGGGTCCCTTGAGGAAGCGGAACTGCCGTGCGCCCGTGCCCGGGTCTTCCTCCATCACCTCGGTTCCGAAGATGTCGGCCGGCATCAGGTCGGGCGTGAACTGAATGCGCCGGAACGAGAGGTCGAACAGTTTGGCCACGCTTTTGACCAGGAGGGTCTTGCCCAGGCCGGGCACGCCCGTCAGCAGGGCGTGGCCTCCCGCGAAAATGCAGATGGCAAGCTGCTCGATGACCTCCTGCTGGCCCACCACCACTTGGCCCAGCGCGTCCTTCATGCGTTCCAGAATGCCACCGATTGCTTTGATTTTGTCCTCTGACATAGTGATTCTTCCTTGACAAACACTCTTCTGGGATTATTTTAGGTAGCGGCGGCGTCCTCGCCGCCGTCAACACAACGCAGGAAACACGGTGTGTTTCATAGTAAGGTAATATAATTTACCTGCCCCAGGAATGCGAATTGACAGGCCGTAGATTCGCCAGCCGCGTCTCCTCGCTCCCATCTCGTGTTCACACCTCCCTCTCCCCTTCCCTCCCATGAAAAAAATCGCTCTCTTTCTTGCCCCTGGCTTCGAGGAAATCGAGGCCGTCACTCCCGTTGACGTGCTGCGCCGCGCGGGCTTTGAGGTCGTCACCGCCGCAGTCGGCGCGGGCGGACGCCTGGTCACAGGCGCCCACGGCGTCCCCTTCCAGGCCGACTGCCTGGCGGAAGAACTCTCGGCGGATGAATTCGGCGTGACCATCTTCCCTGGCGGTCTGCCGGGAGCCACCAACCTCGCCGCCAGCAGCATCGCCACTGGCGTCGCCGCCGCCGTCCACGCCAATGGAGGAATTGCCGCAGCCATCTGCGCCGCCCCCATCGCCCTGCACACGGCCGGACTGCTGGACGAATGCCGCTACACCTGCTATCCAGGCTGCGAAAGGCAAATCGGCGGACACTACACCGCCTCCAGAGTGGAGAACGACTCGCGCATCATCACGGCCTGCGGCCCCGGAGCCTCGCTGGAGTTTGCCCTGGAACTTGTGCGGGCCATCGGCTCCGCCGAACTGGCCGACAAAATCGCCACAGGAATGCGCTTCAACGGGTGACCGCAGCCTGAGGGATTTTGAAAAAAATATTTTCCAGAGGTTACTTGACATTTTTCAGATATATGTTACAGTATATCTAGTTTACAGGAACAAGAGCATGGGCAACCCCGTCAACAAGCAAAAGGAACTCTACGCCATTCTGGTGGAGCGGATACTTCGCGGGAAATATCTGCAGGGGAGCCGTCTGCCCAAGGCGCTGGAGTTGGCCAAGGAGCTGCGCACCAGCTACGTGACCATGGTCAACGTCCTGAAACTCCTGGAGAACGACGGCTACCTGCAGGTCATCCGGGGCAAGGGGAGTTTTGTCAACTCGCGTCCGTCGGACGAGGGGCATGGGTCCCGCATCGTCAACCTGGTCAACTTCGGCAGTTTCAGCGGCTACGGCCCCCAGGCGATGGACGCCATGCTCCAAGTCATCACCGAGGCCGGCTGGCGCCACCGCTTCTTCACCGCGAAACACTCCCTGGTGGAGTTGCGTGAGGTGCTCAACGACGAGGACTCCTACACCATCATCGGCAGCAGGGCCGACTTCGCGGGCTTCGCCGCCACCATGGACCACCTCAAGCGCCGTGCCATCATGATGGGCAACCGGTCTGAAATGCCCGGCGTGGCATGCGTCACGGCGGATGAGCAGCAGTCCATCCGGCTCTGCATGGATTTCTTCCTCGGACAAAGGCTGGAGCGCATCGCACTCATTCTTGCGCGAAGCCACGATTTGCTGGAGCAGGAACGCGCCAGCGTCTGGCAAAGTCTGCTGCTGGACGCAGGACTCCCCTACGACCTTCTCTGGAAAATCGAACTCGGCCCGACAGAGGCGGAACGGCGTCCCACCCGCCGTCTGCTGGAAAAACTCTGGGAGAAGGGCGAACTCCAGAAGGCGCAGGCGGTCATCGCCCCATGCGGCAGCATTGCCGATGAACTGCGGCTCTTTCTGCAAGAGCACGGGCTTCGCGTCCCGCAGGATGTCCAGATCATCAGCATCGGGGACTCCATGCTCTCCCGCGAGGGCAAGCAGCCGATTTCGGTCATCGACAACAACCTGGTCGGCCACGTCAAGATGGCCATCGGTATCTTCGAGAACCGCATGAAGGGACTGTCAGACGCCATGCGCTTCTATCTTTGCCAGCCCAGACTGATTCTGCGTTCCACCACTTTGCAATGCGAGTTTTTCCAAAAAATCTAATCGAAATCGTTTTGACCAGAAACAGTAGGCAAATGACAGGTGAGCCTGTCGATAACGATTAGAAATAATGGGAAAACTAACATTTACAACCCAGCAACCCCAGCCAAGCGGAGACAGCCCCATGAATCAAACGACCAACGCCAAGCCATTCGCACGAAAAGACCAGAAGAAAATCTGCAACTTCTTCACACTTATTGAGTTATTGGTCGTTATAGCCATCATCGCCATACTCGCCTCGATGCTTCTGCCTGCGTTGTCAAAGGCGCGTGGAAAGGCTCGTGACATCAGCTGTAGGTCGAACTTGCGCCAGGTCGCACTGGCCTACTCGATGTACCTGACGGACAATGATGACTGGTGTCTCAGCGTGAACAAGAACGACAACATAAACGGTCAGACGTGGGGGCTGCGCCTTCGCAGCCTCAAATACCTTTCTGACCCCAAAGCCTACGTCTGCCCCAGCGAGGCGGGGCGCACCCCCTGGAAACCAGGGATTGCCATGGGACACGACTTCACCAGCTACGGGCATAACCTCTACTACAATTACAAAAACGTCAAGGCTGTCGGCTCCGGCATCGCCCTGCAATATCCATCCGCCATCCTCTTTTTCGCGGATGCGGCGGCGGAACGCTTCTGGGTTCCGGGAAGCAAATACGATGTCTATTCCACGGACACGCAGACGGATTATTTCGGTTTCCGCCACCAGGGGAACATCGAGGTGAACGTCACCCTCTATGACTGCCATGTCATGTGTACGCGCCGTGTTTACAATCAGGGTTCTGCGTGCGGCTATCAGGCTCCGTTCTGCCAAAAGTAAGGCAACTGTTCAAAACACCACCTGTTTTGACATGTCCAGACCCGGATTTGCCATAAAAACATAACGTGCCAGGCGTGAATCCCCAACTTGCCCGTGAGGCCTAGGCCTCGCGAATTGAAGTGGCCTGGGGTTCTGAATAGATACAAAAAAAAGGAGATTTGACTATGCGAAAGACAATGTTTCTGCTTGCAATCCTGCTGTCAGCGCGTCTGTTGCTGACGGACCTGACCCTGGTGGAAACTGGCGGCGCAAAGGTGACCATCGTCCTGCCAGATAACCCAGGTGCGGAATTGCGCTATGCGGCCTCTGAACTCGCGGATTTCATCAAACGGATGAGCGGCGCGGAGTTGCCGTGCGTGACAGGCGCACACGATGGCCCACGCATCCTGCTGGGCCATCTGTCGTCAGGCCTGGCAGAAGACCACCTTCGCATCACCTGCGACGGCAGGAGTCTCCGCCTGGACGGCGGCGGAGTCTACGGCCCGCTTCAAGCCGTCTATAGCTTCCTGCGCGAGGAGATGGGGGTCTTCTGGCCATTCATGGAGGAGATGTGGCTGGAGATTCCGCGACAGTCCACCATTACCGTGCCCACGCTCTCCATCGACAGGGAAGCCTATTTCAAGCTTCGAAACCTGCACACATTTCCAAGGGACTACGACCGCCTCTTCCACTGGATGGCGTTCAACGGCTGGAAGACGCGCGCGCAGAATCCGCCTGGCTATTCCCACTTGTCCGCAATGCTCGCCCGTGGCATACAGCCGCTGTTCGGGACACACTCCTGGGCCTTCTGGAGCGGGCGCAAGGCCCTCAACGAGCACCTGGACTGGAATCCCCTGCTGAACGGCAAGCGCACACCTCCACCGCTGGAGGGACCACCCTGGTGGAAATACTCGCAGCTCTGCATCGGCAATGCAGACCTTCGTCGGCACCTCCTCGCCAATATGCTGGACTACCTTGCGAAAAACCCGAAACTCAAAAGGCTCCCGCTGGAGGCCAACGACGGCGGAGGCTACTGCGACTGCAACCTTTGCCGTGCCTATTGCGAAAACCCAAATGACCGCGTCTTCAAATTCTTCAAGGAGATGGCTTATGCCATCGGCGGCGAGCACCCCGACGTGACCGTTGGGGTCAACGGCTACGGTAACCACGAGGAGCCGCCCCCCTTCCCGCTGCCGTCCAACCTCTACGTCTCCGTCACCTTCAATGAGCGCAACTACATGAGGCCACTGACGGCCCCCGTCAACAGGGAATACTACGCTCGCCTGGAGAAATGGGCGAAGGCCGTACCGGGCAGGGCCTCCTCCCGCGAAATGGGACACAAGGTCTTCTTCAACGATTGGCTCCACCCCTTTGACGACGTGCTGGCAGAGGACGTGAAGACATACGCACGGCTCGGCCTCGCGGGCTTCTTCGCGGAAGGACTCTACCCCTCCCCTCTGACCGAATACCTGCGCATCCAGTTCCACTGGGACCCCTGGCAGGACGTGGAGGCCCTGACGATGAAATTCTGCCGCGGACTCTACGGCGCGGCCTTCCAGCCCATGTACGACTACTACCGTCTGCTCAACCGTCGGGTCGCCCAGTGCGAGGACGACCTGGATAATTTCGGGAGCATCGGGGAGTTCGTCGCCCCCATCGCCAAGCAGACGCACGAACTGCTCATGACGGCGGCAACGCTGGTGGCCGACTCGCCGACCCTTCTCGCCAGAGTCCGCTGGGAACAGGGCAAATTCGAGCAGCTCGCCAGTGCGCCCAGGATGTGGTTCCCGTGCGAGCGCGACTTCGTCACCGACGGGCTCCGTGCCGCCAGTCTCCTCCCCAACGGCGACTTCGAAAAGGGGATGCAGGACATCATCCAGGACACACCTCACGGGGAAGGAGGCGAATTCAAGTACACCATCACGCAAGGGGAGGCCTACCACGGCAACAAGGCCGGTTGCATCACCGTCGTGAAGCCTGGCTGGGGGCGCATGATGATGACCGCCAACGGGCTCGACCCCGCCAAACGCTACGCCTTCCTCGCCGCCGTCAAAACCACGGACGGCGCGGACATGGTGCATCTCTGGTACAGCACCAAGGGCAAGCGCGCCGTCCTCTGCCGCATGGGCGACACCGGTGGCAAATGGTACAGGGCAGTCTTCAAGGACATTCAGACAGACAAGGGTGAGTTGACCCTCTACCTCACCCTCCATACCGACCCCAAGAAAGGCAGAGTCCTGTTTGACGACGTGCTTGTCATCGAACAGGAGCTGCTTCCCGAGACTATTGGCGACTGATACTGCCCAGAAACCGTAATTGGCCGCGCGGAGCGCGGTCTGCCAAACCTGTCTGTGAAAGGGTATTATATACTTGATTTAGAATGCGATTGAAAATACGACGGCAAAGCAGAGATAGCCCCAGTACACATAGCCCCGCAGGGTAAACCGGAAAAAGATGCCGAGCGGGGTCAGCACGGCGGAAATGACAGCC